>CAJXTM010000997.1 GCA_913061385.1 uncultured Rhodopirellula sp.
GAGATCAGCCTCGGTCTCGTGGGCTCGGAGATGTGTATAAGAGACAGGTGGTTGGCACTCACCATCGCGTTGGGTGCAATTTTCATCGCTGGTCAAGCAATTGAATATTACGGTTTGATCTCGAGCGATGTGACCATTGACGACAATCTGTTTACCGCAACGTTTTTTACGGTGACTGGTTTCCATGGTCTGCATGTGATTGTCGGGTTGATTGCACTTTTGATTGCATACGTGTTGTCCCTTAAGCAGGACAGGGGTGTTCTGCACGGTACAGCCGTGAAAGCCATTGGGATCTACTGGCATTTCGTGGATGTCGTTTGGATTGCTGTCTTCTGCATCATCTACCTGAGGTTCATGCAATGATCGAATTGATCAGCGATAGGGTATTGTGGAATTGGTGGTCGCCGGTTTGGCTTGTGGTGGCGAGTGTTGTCCTTGTCTACAGTCGGTACCCAGGCTGGACGAGTCTTGTGAAAACTGGATGGCTGATCGCCGGTTTGTCTGTGCTGGCGTTCGCTTTTGTCTCTCCCCTTGGTGTGCTCGCTGATGGTTTTCTGTTCAGCGCCCACATGATTCAGCATTTAATGCTGTTGTTAGTTGTGCCGCTTTGTCTGGTGTTGAGTTTGCCGAGTTCGGTGGTTTGGCGCTCGGATTCTCAGCCCATTGGACGTGGTCCGTTCAGCAGGTTCATACGGCGTCTTGTTTCCAGTCCAATCGCAGGATGGTTGTTGGGGCTGGGAGCGATGTGGTTCTGGCACGTTCCTGCTTTTTGCAGTGCAGCGACCGAGAATTATGCTCTTGGTTTTGTGCGGACGATTACCTTCCTCGGCTCAGGCTTATTGTTTTGGTGGCCGATTTATTCGCCAGTCAAACAGGCTCGTTTGCCGGCCAATAATGCTGTTGTCTATCTGTTTTCCGCCTGCCTTGGTTGTACGTTGTTGGGGATTTACATCACATTCACGACCATTACGGTATGCCCCGCTTTTGCCAGCCCGCAAGAACGACTCGCAATCATGATCGCACTGCATGATGCAGGAATGACATCTTCTGTGGACCAGCAACTGGGGGGGCTGTTGATGTGGGTGCCACCCTGCTCTCTCTATGTTGCTGCGATCATCAGTGTGCTTTGCCGCTGGTATTCGGTTGAGGACCAGAAGGAAAGTGGGTTTTTAGTGACCACAGCGGTGGAGAAATCTTGATGATCGATGAGGGAAAAGAATACGAGACTCCTGCCGAAACTGCACACGCCAACAGTTTGCCGTTGAACGGAATGCCGAGCAATTTGGGAATGGCAGATGAGCATGCAGGGAGTTCGGGAGAAGTGAGTTCAGAGGAACCCCAGCCAACTTATGTACCGGCTGCATTGGCAATGGGGATCATGATGCTGCTTTGGGGCATTTTGACGAATTGGATCATGTCAGCTGCAGGTGCGGTTGTGATGGTGTGGGCCATCACAGTGTGGGTTAGGGAAATGCATGAAACGTGAACGTATTGTTCGGCGGTGGTTGAGCCGCCTGACCCAGCAAGTTTGCGACGCATCGAAGGTGTGTGGATGATGCATTTGTTTCGCTTCATTTGAAAATCAGAAAGAGATCAGTTGTGTGCGAAATGGAAAAACAGACTTCTCCGTGTAATGCGGACCGACGTTCATTCTTAAATCGTCTGAGTTTGGGCTTGGCGGGATTGGTTGGGGCGGCGATGTCGCTGCCACCGGTCGCTTACGTGTTGTCCCCACTGGTGGGTAAACCACCTCGAAAGTGGCGTGACGTTGGCGATTTGGGGCAGTTCCCCATCGGTGAGACCAAACTGGTGCAGTTTCAGGATGCTACCTCAACGGCGTGGGCTGGTGACACGGCAAAGACCGGGGCTTGGTTGCGGCGAACTGGTGACGAAGAGTTCATCGCGTTCTCAGTAAACTGCCGGCATTTGGGTTGTCCTGTTCGCTGGGTTAACGATGCAAAACTATTCATGTGCCCCTGTCATGGTGGAGTCTATTATTCGGACGGTGAAGTCGCCGCAGGGCCTCCCCCAGAGGCTTTAGCCAGATATCCGGTGCGAGTCGTCGATGGCAAAGTTGAAATCGAAACTTCCCCCATCCCGCTGACAACCAGTGACATCACATGAACTTGATCAAAAGTATTCTTGGGTGGCTTGATGATCGTTCGGGATTCTCGGATGTTGTCTTGCCGATGTTGCGTCATATCGTTCCGGATGACGCGCGATGGTGGTATGTCTTTGGCAGCGCGACTCTCTGTGCTTTTGCTGTTCAGGTAATCTCTGGTATTGCTTTGGCAACGACCTATGTGCCGGGTGGTGAGGCCGCTTACGAAAGTCTGCTCTACATTACAAATGAAGCGCCGTTAGGGAATTTGCTGAGAGGCATGCATTACTATGGCGCAACTGCCATGGTGGTGCTGGCTATCATTCACATGACGCAGGTTTTTCTTCATGCAGCCTATAAACTGTCTCTTATACACATCTGACGCTGCCGACGACTCCTTACGTGT
>CAJXTM010000998.1 GCA_913061385.1 uncultured Rhodopirellula sp.
TTTTAATGATACGGCGACCACCGAGATCTACACGTAAGGAGTCGTCGTCAGCGTCAGATGTGTATAAGAGACAGCCACATGATTAAGTGAGATTTGTCCGAGGCATCCCGCGATATCGATCTCTTGTTTGGCAATTTCGAGCATTTCGACCTCACCATCGGTCGCAATCACTTCATAATCGGTGGACCGTTGGCAGAGTTCGATCGGGATTCCCGCAGGTCCACAGCCCAGATCGACGACCAGCGGGCCAGTTGGTCCTTTCAGTAATTCGTCCACGAAGAGTCGGTTGACTCCGGAGTGGTCCATTTCGAAGTATTCCGCAGCCTCATCGCCAGGGCTGAAAGTGTCCGGTTCGGGAATCCTGTCCATTTGTTTTGTCAGATGATCGAGGAGGTGGGCTGTTGTGCTGGAAAATCGTATTGAAGTGCGCGGTGACTCAGGGGGGTGGCGAGTGTTGCGGGCGAATGTTCAGTGGCATCTGCCGGTTCACTGACTTTGCCAAGCTTTCTGGTCATCACAGATCGTAACATCATCGGCAGTGAAAAGAACTTCCCTCGAGAGCAAGCAGGAGGACGATCAAATGGGGGGGCAGTGGCAGCACGTCGGACCCCTCTTGCCGTCGCAATCGAACGGACCACTCTGCTAGAGACCTAAATTTCAAATGCAGGAAGCAGGGATTTCCATCAATTTGCGACAGAATTCGGGGGGGCATCTGCTTTTACATCGGGTCGTTCGACTAGAATTCGGGTCCCTCCAGACGATCGCCACTCAGTTTTAATCAGGTGGCCGTTGACCCGTCTTTCCGAATCGTATTCTTTAACTGGGATTTTCAAGTCATGCGTTTTGCTCGTACCGCTTCGTTTGCCGCCGTTTTACTTGGATGTTTTGTCCTCGCTGGCTGGAAAATTGCTGATTCCCCGGGCACGCAGTTGCAGACGTTTGCCGATTCATTTCTTTCGACGCTGGATCAGGACCAGAAGTCGGTCGCTGTGCTGCCGTATGATTCTCCCAAGCGTGTTGACTGGCATTTCATTCCTAAGAAGAATCGAAAAGGTCTGGTGCTTAGCGAGATGAATGCCGCACAAAAAACCGCTGCGTTGAGGCTCGTTCGAGCAGCGTTAAGTGAGGTTGGTTACGACAAGGCCAGTAACATCATGCAACTGGAAGCAGTTCTCCGCGAACTCGAAGGTGAGAAAAGAAATTGGGCCCGTGATCCTGATAAGTATTACGTGACCATCTTTGGGACACCCAGCAAAACTGACGCATGGGCATTGAGTTTTGAAGGTCACCACCTGTCGTTGAACTTTGCTTGTCGAGGTGGCAAAATCGTTGACAGTACCCCTCAGTTCTTTGCAGCCAATCCTGGCACGGTCATGAATGATGTCTCTGGGCCCTTGGGCAAAGGGACACGCGTTTTGCGTGATGAGGAAGATCTCGCCTTCAAACTTGTGAATTCTCTCAATGAATCGCAGGGCAAGCTTGCGATTATTAGCCCCAAAGCACTGAAAGAGATTCGTTTTGCTGGTGAACCGCAAGCGGTTGTCGGTGAGCCTGAGGGCATCGCTCAGAATGACCTGAATGCCAAGCAAAAGGCTTTGCTAAGTGAGTTAGTCGGCATCTACGTTAATGCCGTTACCGATGATGTTGCCAAGCAACGCCGCGAGTTGATTGAAGAAGACGGTTGGGGAGGTGTCCATTTCGCTTGGGCCGGAGCCACTGAGCCAGGAGTTGGGCATTACTACCGGATTCGTGGTCGCAGATTTCTGATCGAGTTTGCGAATACTCAAGCTGATGCTGCTGGCAACCCTGCCAATCATATCCACTGTGTCTGGCGAGATCTCACAGGCGACTTCGATTTGCCTGCCAAATAGTGAATCGAAAATTGTCCCGTCTACTGCGACAAATCGGTTGGCTCGCAGTTCTGTGAGATCGCTTGTTCGCTCGAGTCAGAAAGACAGGTTGAAGATCGCCGTCGGCAGTATTCTAAATGCAGGGCCGTGCAGACCGTAGCTGGGGCTTTCCGGTTGTGGGTGCAGGCCCCGTTTGGCCTTTCCCTTTCGTGCTGGTTATCAACTTGGCTTCAGTTCGGTCGCAGGTCTGTGCGAGCTTCTAGAATGTTGGAGATTGGGAAATACTCTGGCACACCGATGTAGGTTCACGCATGTTGGCATTCGTAAAACATCTTCGCAAACGCTGGGAAGATTGGTGCGGCGATCACGAGATGGAAGTCACCATTCGTAAGCACTTGACTGAGAATGGATTTTTTGGCGGAACGGCACGTTTACGGAACGTGCGGCTTGTGGCCGTCCAGCGTCCTGGATGGCTGCAGGTGTTTCGATTCGACGCTACGGTGCGGATCAGGCCGGAAAATGATGAGGATTCCGGGGTCGATCCCGAAGCAGAGTACCGAGAAGTATTCGGGCTCGTGAAGGATGATATTCGTCACAAAGTCAATACCTGTCTCTTATACACATCTGACGCTGCCGACGACTCCTTACGTGTAG
>CAJXTM010000999.1 GCA_913061385.1 uncultured Rhodopirellula sp.
CGTGGGCTCGGAGATGTGTATAAGAGACAGGCTACAACGAGATCACAATCGACTGGTCACAAAAATGAAGTCATTGAAGTTTGATGTACCAAAACTCGCAGGGCTCTTAAAAGACAAGAATGCATGGCCACAACTAAATGCAACAGTTTCAATAAAGGCTCCTGTCAAAACCGTTCAACAATTGATTGAAGAAGCATACCTGCGAACGCTGAGTCGCTATCCGGAACCTGAAGAGACAGAAATATCAGTCACCTTCATCGAAGAATCCGAAACTCCAGCTGTGGGTGTCCAATCACTGCTATGGGCACTTGTGAACACCAAGGAATTCATCCTCAGTCACTGAACTGACTCCTCATCCAAACTTACGAATTGGCGTCTGAAAGGGTCATGCCTCCGCCAAGACATCCTGACTTACTCAACGCAAACTGACAAAGAACGAGTTATTTCCATGAAACTACATCGCACATGTGACGGAATGCAACGTCGGGACATGCTCAAAGCTGGAGTGTTGTCCCTCGGTGGATTGACCCTTAGCAACTACATGCAAATGTCTCATGCTGGGCAAGTCCAAGCGGGCCGTGCCGATCGCGCTATCTTTATCGAGTTGCCCGGTGGTCCATCGCACTTGGACACATTCGACATGAAACCAGATGCGGCCAGTGAGTATCGCGGCAGTTTCAATCCTATCGCGACCAATGTGCCAGGTATCCAAATCTCTGAGCACCTACCAAAGCTGGCGGCGGTCGCTGACAAGTTTGCAATCCTTCGGGGTGTCAGTCACACACTCGCCGCACATCGACTTGGACGAGAGTATGTAAATACTGGCAGCAAACCAATTCCGGCACTTGAGTATCCCAGCTACGGTTCGGTAATCTCCAAAGAGCAGCCCAGCGAGAATGACATCCCAAGTCTTGTTGCCGTTCCAAAGGCTGGTCAAGGCGCTGGATTCCTTGGAATCCGCTATGCAGCACTGGAAACGAACGCTTCACCAAACTTTGGTGAACCATTCTCCGTTCGTGGTATCTCGTTAGGTCAAGGAATTGGCGTCGACGAAGTCCAACGACGCCAAAGTCTGCTCAAGAAACTTGACCGCAGATTTTCAGAGCTTGAAAAGAATGATCAATTGCTTGAGGGACTCGATAAATTCGGGGACCAAGCCTACTCCATGATTACTTCCGCTCGAGCGCGAGAAGCATTCGACATCAGTCGCGAACCTGAAAGCTTCTCCAAGCAATTCGGTGAAGAATCGTTTGGACAAAGCTGCATGCTGGCTCTACGCCTGGTGGAATCAGGAGTCCGACTCGTCAGCGTGCAACTTGGTGGATGGGATACTCACACCGACAACTTCAGCAAACTGAAGGACAATAATCTGCCTAAATTGGACGCTGGCCTCAGTGGCCTGCTGACAGGCTTGGAACAACGAGGCCTTTTGGAAACAACTGCTGTATTCGTCACCGGGGAATTCGGACGAACGCCGAAAATCAACTCCAGAAGTCCAGAAGGTGGGCGAGATCACTATCCCCGCTGCATGTTCATGCTCATGGCCGGTGGTGCCGTTAAAGGTGGTCAGGTGATCGGTGAAAGCGATGATAATGCATCAGGGCCGAGGCACGACGGTCTCTCTCCTGATGATGTTGCAGCTAGTTTCTATCACAACTTGGGAATCGATCCAACGATGGAATACGACACCAATACAGGAAGACCGATCACACTGGTTCGTGATGGCGGAATCATCACCGAACTGTTCTCATAATGTCTGTCCGACTAACTGAACAAACAAAACTAGCCGTCGGTAGCTAAGCACCGGCGGCTGTTTTCATATTGAATTCTTAATCACGCTGGCAGCCAAATCTGGCTTACCGAAGAGAGCCGCATTCAGTTCTGCAACTGCCGGAACTCTTTTAGTTGAAGGGCCATCAGGCAATAGAGAAGGGCCATGGTGAAGCCCTCCCTGCCTCACCATGGCCCATCAATGCTGGAACGATGGCACCGATCGTTCCACCCTCCCAATCCATGGTACGAGAGATATCGGCAAATTTCGTGAGGCATCTGAACCAGAAGTGGCTGAGAGCGAATTTTTTTTCGGAAGACCTTAAAAGGGCTGTCAATCTTACAGCTTACCGCGGTATTCTGCTGTCACAGCTTTCGCAACCGGAACTCTTCCCTTTAAAGCAGTCACACTTGCCGTGCAGGTGTGTATGACGCGTGCCGCATTCGTAGCGGTATCCATCCCAGACGTTTGAATAGCATGGACTGCCGCGAAAGTACTGCAAGAACGTGGATGTGGGCAGATTTAACGCGATTCGAGGTCGACAAAACACAACTGTCTCGTAACCGCGTGACTCGCTAGCCTGGCGGTGATGGCGATGCCCAACCGACTTATTTTCCACCGGATGCACCATTGCAACCTTCGGTGGACTACTGGTCGAACCGTCAACCATGCCAACATTTGTGCTGTCTCTTATACACATCTGACGCTGCCGACGACTCCTTACGTGTAGA
>CAJXTM010001000.1 GCA_913061385.1 uncultured Rhodopirellula sp.
GAGATCAGCCTCGGTCTCGTGGGCTCGGAGATGTGTATAAGAGACAGGAGCAGGAATCTGAGCCCTACAACCGGTTCTTAAACACGACTATGCGTCGGCCTTTGCATCAGCCACAGGTGCTGGTGGAGCAGCTTCTTCGCCGGAGTCGCTACTGCTTGCAGCTTCTTCCGCGTTTTCAGTGTCGCAAGGAGCGGCAGTCTCACATGAATCATCGCAACAAGACTTGTTGCGACGTAGTTTGCTGAACAAACGCTCGAGCAAGCAAGGCTTCTCGCAGCACTCAGTCTCTGTCTCGCAAGGAGCAGCTGTTTCGCAAGGAGCAGGTGTTTCGCAAGGAGCAGCTTCAGGGGCACAGCAGTCAGAAGCGTGCTTTGCCTTCAGGCGTGCAAGCAATCCGCCACCACAGCTTTTGCTACCAAGGTTTTCCATCACTTTTCCACCGCAGCTTTTAGCCTGCAGACGTGAGAAAAGTCCTCCGCCGCAGCTACCAGCTTCGGCAGTTGTGTCAGTCATAGCAAGTCCGGCACCAATCATCAGTGCGAACGCGGCAACGCCGCTCACCACAGTCCGATTCATCTTCAATCTCCAGAGTTCGGAGTTAGGTGCGATCCGAATTCGCACATTGGTTCTAGGCCTGATTCCTGAGACCCCACATTCCGTGCCGTTGACCACGCGCCAACTGATTCACGAATGTTACGGCGGGCACCCAAATCTAAACGCAACCTAGGAGGTTTGCGTAGGTTATTCCGACCGCGTAATTTCGTGGGTCAGGGTAACTAGCGACACATGGGTGTCAATCGGTCGTGACCAGAAATTTTGAAATTATTGTCTCAGAGAGACGCAACGGATTTGTGCTCGATCTCCATCAGTCGCTGCGGTGGTCGGATCTAAGATCCGCACATCGAGCCCATAAAGCAAGTAATAGATCCCTTAATGTATAACTAAGGTAAAATACATGCCAAAACGAAATCATGGAGGTGGTTGCGTAACCCACGCCCCGGGCTATCGATTCAGGGTAGATTCGGGCGCAGCAGCCTGAGACGAAACTTCGGAATTGTCTGAACTAGGCTCTGCAAGCATCGCCGCCATTTGGGTTCCATCCTCGAAATTGAAGACTACCGGGTCGACTGCGTCGGGGTCGACTGTGATTGCCAATCCACTGATTCTCCATCCATTTTGTTCTTGGCGGAGGGCCCAAACAACCTGCGAGGAGGCCGCATTACCACCGGCGGCGTTTGGTTCGGTCCAAACGCTGTGAACCATGGCAGCAGCAGTATCCTCAGGGTGCAGTTCAAATCGCGTCACTTCGAAGCTAGCATTGGGTGATCCGATCGGTTGGATCGTTTGTCCAATGCGTTTGAGTTCACTTTGGGCTTTGTTCGTCAGCAGTGCATTTGCTCGGGAATCCTCGCCTCCACGACGAATTTCGTCCAGAAACTGGCTGACAATATCGGTCGGTGGGGGATTTGACGAAGCGGGCGGTGGTGTGCCCACGTTGTTAGTGATCCCTTGCTGAGTCGGTGCGGTCGGGTTGTCTGCGACAGGGGTTCCCGAGCCGCAGCCCACAGCAAGCGATATAATGAAGGTGCAGCTGAGTCCAAGAGCGAAGCGAGCCATGCGAATGCCATCTAGCGAATGGTGGGAATCAAAACGGTTGAATTTCGGATTTACTGGATGGCAGGGAATCAAGTCAAGACAAACTTGATGAGACTTGATTCACCTATCGCAGCGAATCGCTTTCTTTCACAATGGCGATCTGAATCGAGACGGTTAGGCCACAAACATGAAGCCACAGATGACAGCTGACAGTAAAAACACCATTTTGGTGGACGGCAAGCGAATTGATCTCCAAAATCGGCCCTTAGCCGCCTTTCTGGCATGGCTGGTTCCAGGGGCTGGCCATTTCTATCAGGGGCGTTATGCCAAGGGCATTTTGTTCATGGTCTGCATTCTGTCCGCATGGGTGCTTGGATTTGCACTTGGCGGCGGACATGTGGTTTATGCTTCATGGGCGTCCGGAGACAAGCGTTGGCACTACTTCCTGCAGGCAGGTGTGGGTGGTGCAGCTTTACCGGCATTGGTTCAAGCCAACCTGATCAAGAAGGCCACCAACCCCGAAACCGGACGCACTTCAAGCAGCTACGAGCCCTACTGGGGAGGCTTCATGGCTCCTCCCTTGCGTCCTGTACGCGAGAGCCAGGCCGATGAAGTATCAGCATGGTACGCCCGTCACGGAGCGGGCTACGAGATGGGAACGTGGTACACCGTGATCGCGGGTTTGCTCAATATCCTTGTCATTTATGATGCCTACGGTGGCCCGCTGTCAGTTCCGATCAGCGGTAGAAAAAAGGAGTCTGATGACGAAGCCGGGTCTACGGGTAAAGATGCTGAGAAAGCAGCAACTTAGGCAAGTCTTTGAAACTATTTTTGCGACGCCCCCCTCACGCTACGGCACTCTACCATGCCTGTCTCTTATACACATCTGACGCTGCCGACGACTC
>CAJXTM010001001.1 GCA_913061385.1 uncultured Rhodopirellula sp.
CGAGATCAGCCTCGGTCTCGTGGGCTCGGAGATGTGTATAAGAGACAGCCAGTGAAGCGTCGAACGCACCACGATTACAGAACCCCGAATTCTTTTCCGTCTCATTTCTTGCTCACCTGAGGGCAGTGAAGGATCCATTTCTCATAACAAATGCTCTAAAACTGTTGCCGCCTAAGTCGCGGATACACGTTCACCATGCAGGGCAAGCCACAACCGACGATTACCGTCGACAAGCAATGGAGCAAACCGACTGCTGCCCAAGATACGATTGGGTCGGTCCCATCGAGCATACCAAATCATTGGAGCTTCTAGCTAACAGTCGATTGACGATCCTGACATCTCATCACGAGGGCGCACCCAGTGTATTTTCTGAGGCGGCTGCCCATGGTATACCAATTTTATCCACCCGGATCACGGCGTCTCTAGGAATCCTCGGCCGTAACCACCCAGGGTTATTCACGCCTGGAAACGCCAAACAATTGGCAGCACTACTGATCCGTGCGGAGTCCGACCCACAGTTTTACGATGAACTTTGCATTGCAACCGAAGCTCTTAAAGAACGCCTGTCACCAAAGCGAGAGTTGCATTCGTGGAAGGCTTTGATCTCGCAGCTTCCGATATAGACACCAGCGTCAATTTGCAGACGTCTCGGTCTGCTCTCATCACTTAAAGCTTCGTGTCCAAGCCACGAATAAGCCGAAACAGACCGAAGTCGGCTATCAGTACAAGCAATAGTATCCACACGAATGGAAAATAGAGGCAACCAAGAGGTTGAAGTCCAACGCCCCCATCCCCACATTCTCTGATAGGGATGCCAATAGGATCGCAAAGGAAGCCTTCTAAACGCATAGCAGTTATACTCAGCTGAGCTGTCGGGCAAACAACGAACCATTGTGAAACCACTCACAAAGTTTCTAACCGATACCTCTCACACAAGTACCAAGAACGCTGCTATTGCTCAGCCTGATGCAGTCGGCACGACAAAGCCCCCCCAAGCACACCCAACTCGATGTTCAACCGAATTCTACACCCGTACATCATTCTTGTTTTGTTCCTTCCCTTATGTGAGGCTGCCGATTTTTATGTGTCACCAGAAGGAAGTGATGCTGCACCGGGTACGCTCGAAAAACCCTTTCAAACATTAGTGCACGCACAGCAAAGAGTCCGCGTTGCGTCCTTGCGCGGGCACGAGCCGATTCAAGTCCACCTCCGTGCGGGCACTTACTATTTGCCGAAAACATTTCATCTTGATTTTCGCGATTCTGGAACGAAAAAAGCGCCTATTCTCTACACTGGATATTCCGATGAAGAAGTAATCCTCAGCGGCGGTGTGCGATTGCACCCTTCATGGGAGCTCGTTGAAAATGGTATCTACCGTACGCGTGTAAAACCTGGTTTAAAATTCGACCAACTTTTCGTCAATGGCAAACGACAAATACTCGCTCGCTTCCCAAATTTTGATCAAGAAGCAAGTCCTTACAACGGGGCGTCATCTGCCGCCTTTTCGGATGAACGAGCAAAACTTTGGGGGAACCCAACGGGAGGGTTCATCCACGCGATGCACAGCCATCATTGGGGTGGATACCACTACAAAATAACTGGAAAGGACGACACTGGTTCAGTGCGTTACGAAGGGGGATGGCAAAACAACCGCCAAATGGGAATGCATCCCAAACACCGTATGGTTGAAAACATTCGCGAGGAACTTGATGCCCCGGGTGAATGGTTTTTAGACAACAATGAGGGGTTGCTCTATTTCAAGCCCACCAACGCAATCGCGCTGCCCACAGCTTTGGTGGAAGCAGCCACACTAAAACATCTTGTGGAATTTTCGGGTTCCCCGCAGGCGCCAATTCAACATGTTTCAATGAAAGGGTTTACCTTTCGCCACTCAACCCGCACGTTCATGGAAACACGGGAGCCATTATTGCGAAGCGACTGGACCATTTATCGCGGCGGCGCGGTCTTATTCAATAATGCTGAAGACTGCGGCATTCAGAATTGCGAGTTCGACCAACTCGGTGGTAATGGAATCTTTGTCAACAAATACAACCGACGGATCAGAATCACGAGTTGCCATCTGCATCACTGTGGGGCAAGTGGCATTTGTTTCGTCGGTGATCCAGAAACAGTACGAAACGCAAAATACGAATATCGGCAAACCAATGACTACAACGACATTGATAAAACAAAGGGGCCCAAATCCGAGGTTTACCCGTCCGACTGCATCGTCGACGACTGCCTAATTCACAACATGAGCATGGTTGAAAAACAGGCCACCGGAATACAGATCTCGATGTCGTTTCGTATCACCGTCAGACATTGCTCCATCTACGACATGGGCCGTGCCGGCATCAACATCAGTGAGGGAACCTTTGGCGGGCATTTGATTGAACATTGTGATGTTTTCAATACGGTCCGTGAGACTGGTGACCACGGCAGCTTCAACTCTGTCTCTTATACACATCTCCGAGCCCACGAGACCGAGGCTGATCTCG
>CAJXTM010001002.1 GCA_913061385.1 uncultured Rhodopirellula sp.
CTCTCATGCGATTCTCTCATGCGATTCTCTCATGCGATTCTCTCATGCGATTCTCATTATTGCATATGTTCATTTGTTGGGGTGATTCGGGTGCATTCATTCCCGTGAACAAGCATGTTGGTGGCTTGAGGCCGAAACGGGGGCATCGGAATTCAACAAAAAACGGTTTTCGCCGGCGGTATTTCAGCTTGATTGCAAGGCTGCGACATCTGGCCTGCATCAAATGCTTGAGGACGGGAATGATAATGCACCGCGTGGAAGCTGAAATGATGCATGCCAAAATAAAGCGAGACGCAATTTCGGACGCAACTAGGAGGTTTGATTTAAATCTCGGCTTTGAGTTGTCTGCGTCTGCCAAGAGCTGTTTCTTTTCAGTCTGGTTTAGTTGGTGAGCCAAGGCCGCATGTTCAATACCCGCGAGCCTCGCTGTGGTTGCTTGGTGTTTGGGTGGAAGCTTGCACAATAGAAGAGGTAAGGTGTGAGGCCACTTTTGTTGTAATGTAACGTTGGCATTGAACCCGCAAGAGTCGGAACTCACAACAGATACACGGCAGAGGCGGTTATTCGACGGTACAGGCCAGTTACAAGCCCTCCGCATGATTGTAGTGCAGAGGTTAACGATCATTCTTTTACAAGTACACACCCGATGTTGAAGGTTGAATTTTTGCGGGGAGCATTTCAGCGAGAAGTTTTTGTTCGTTACTGGCATTGAAGCTAGGATATTTGAAGTCCTAATCACCCAACAATATAATTGGGCGTGTTGCTCCGATCACGGAGACAATTGCCGTGCTTATAGGTATCGCGTTGCGGCTCACCCAAGTCAATCTTGCGAACCCCATGATGGCCTCTCGCACAGTTTAGGTGTGCACGGTGTTTAATGAGTGTGATGCTGGGGGCGGCCAAAGAAGAACGCATTAATCAAGTATTTCAAACAGGCGAATGGCGTCCCTTTCTTTCTAGCAGGATTTACCCCCGATGGGATTGATTGCTCGAGCTGCAAGCAAGCGGTATCAAGCACATGGTGGCCGTGCGGATGCTTTCGCGTCGGTAGTGCGCGAAGATGACGGTTGAACGAGTTTGCGTCGGAAGAGTTTCCTCATTTTGGTCTCGGTGGAATCTGCCTCAGGAATGTTTTTAGCGTAGCCGCCGTTTGACCAATATCGGTCCCCATTCCAAAGCGGTGGACGCTCGCACGACGCAGGACTTCCAGGCTGTTACGCCAGGCCACGCCTCCCCTTTCCGAGCAGTTCCAGTGCAGAACTGTTTAAGACGAACTTGACGCTTTGGTAGAGCGCCAAGCCGACGACGACATCTGAAATGAGAGGTTTCAGTGCTTTGCGACGACTCACTTGCACAATACGCGATTCTTCTTAGCAAACGATTCTTGTTAGCAAACGATGGGAGGTGTTACATTCTGTGTTTGCACCAGTTGCTTGTAATGACTGGCATATGCCATCAATTCAATGTGGGTTCCCTGTTCCACGATTCTTCCTTTTGAAAGAACGATGATGTTATCGGCGTCGCGAACGGTTGAAAGCCGGTGGGCTGAAATCACAGAGGTGCGACCTTTTGAATACAGAGCGACCGATTCCTGAATTAGTCGCTCGGTCTCTGAGTCCAATGCACTTGTAGCTTCGTCCATGATGAGAAGCTTTGGGTCCGCAATGAGGGCACGCGCGATTGCCAGACGCTGACGTTGACCGCCGGAAAGTAGCATCCCTTGATCGCCAATGACAGTGTCATACCCGTTTGGCAGCAGTTGAACAAAGTCGTCTATCTGAGCAAGTTTTGCTGCTGCGAACGCTTCTTTGTCGGTGGCGTCCGGTCGTGCGTACTTCAGGTTGTCAAGAATGCTGCTGTGGAAGAGCAGGTTTTCTTGGCTCACGACAGCGATGCCTTTCCGCCATGAATTTATTTCCAAGTCTCGTAAATCGATTGCGTCAGCGCGGATCGTTCCCTCGTCTGGATCATACAGTCGCGCCAGTAAGTTGATGATGGTTGACTTTCCACATCCCGAGGCACCGACGAGTGCAGTCTTTTTACCGTAGGGTATCTCGAACGAGAGATCTCGCAGTGCTGGCTCACCTTGATCCGTATGACTGAACGATACATTCTCAAATTGAATTCCTGATCTTAGGTCGTTGCACTTGAGGTTGCCGCTTTTAAGGTAGGGTTTTTTTTCGTTGTCAAGAAAGTCGTGAACGGAAAGAAAAGCTGGAAATAGGTTTGCGAATTGTGCGTGGCTACTGTTGAGCGCCGTCGCAGGACTAAGCAGTCTGAAGACGATCAATAAGAAAACAGAAGTGCTTGCAAGCCATGTGTCGTTGTCGTTCTCAGCAAAGAAGCTTCCTGCGATTAGAAGCGACACCAGACCAAGGACTGCGAAGACGTTCATGAGAGGCCTTGTTCGATATGTGTTCTCCTCGCTTGCGTACCTATCTTTTAGGCTGTCTCTTATACACATCTCCGAGCCCACGAGACCGAGGCTGATCTC
>CAJXTM010001003.1 GCA_913061385.1 uncultured Rhodopirellula sp.
CGTCAGATGTGTATAAGAGACAGACCCTATCCTTACAGGCTGAAAACCGCTGGCAAGAAAGGCCCCCTTTAACTGCCACAGATCACAAGCCCAGCAAGCCTTGCGTCTGGTTGTGACAGTCGAAATCGCCACCTAAACTCTCAGTCAAGTTCACTCTACTACCGGACCACTGCCTTCACCAAGGAAAGCAAATGACCATTGGAATCGGAATCGTCGGTTGCGGCATGATCGCCAATTTTCATGCCAAAGCAATTGCGGATACGGAGGGGGCTGAGTTGGTGGCCTGCGTGGATCGCAATCCCGATTTGGCCAGTTCATTCGCGGAAAAGCAGGGCTGTCGCCCACACTCTTCCTTAGAGGCGATGTTGGCTGACCCTGCCGTTAATGCCGTATCGATCTGCACCCCCAGTGGCGTGCATCTGGATCCAGCAGTCGCAGCGGCCGAAGCTGGCAAACATGTGATCGTGGAAAAGCCATTGGAGATCACGACCGAAAGGTGCGACAAAATCATCGAAGCGTGCGATCAGGCAGGTGTCCGCCTGACCGTCACGTTCCAGAGCCGCTTCCATGAATCAAGCAAATTAATGAAAAAGGCCGTTGAATCGGAGCGCTTTGGAAAAATCACCATGGGTGATGCCTACGTCAAGTGGTACCGAAGCCAGGAATACTACGATAGCGGCGCCTGGCGCGGCACGTGGGCGTTGGACGGTGGTGGCGCTTTGATGAACCAGGCAATTCACTCTGTCGATTTGCTGGTTTGGTTAATGGGTCCAGTTGAAGAGATCAGTGCCATGATGGCCACCATGACCCACGAACGCATCGAAGTTGAAGATGTTGCGGTCGCCAACCTTAAGTTTGCGTCAGGCGCACTCGGTGTCATCGAAGCCACCACGACATCCTATCCGGGCGCTCTCAAAAGAATCGAGATCAGTGGCAATAAAGGCTCAGCGGTCCTCGAAGAAGAAGACATCAAAGACTGGCAATTTGCCGACGAAACTGCCCAAGACGAGACGATCCGCAGCGAGATGGCTGGAAAGACAGAAAGCGGCGGTGGAGCATCAGATCCATCGGCGATCAGCCACCACGGACACACAATGGTGTTCGAAGAATTCATCTCCTCGATTATCGAAGACCGTCCGTCCCAGATTGACGGAAACGAAGGACGTCGCAGCGTCGAGGTAATCGAGGCGATCTACCAAAGTGCAAGGACCGGGCAAAGAATCAAACTGAATTAGCCAATTCGAATTGATCAGCCTAATCTCACCACTGGTGGGCGCAGTATGCCAACTGTGACCTGCCGGCTCGAACTGTAAATCCCCAGCTTGAGCTGTGACTTCCCAGTTGTTGCACATCGCGTTGCCCAATTTCGCAGCTTGCCAATCGCGCCGGCTACTCAGCAGGCTTGCCTGGTAGTTCTGGTAGCAGAAAGCAAATCACTTCTCTGTCATTGCGTACCAACAAGTGCCGACCTGCGATCGTTGGCACGTTCCATGTTTTGGCGTCCAGAGCGGGCAACCGCAGGAGTTCTTTGTATTGGTTGGTATCTACGGCAGCAAGAACCACTTCCCCCGCCTCGGATTGCCCAACGATCACATCATCCACGACCAGAATTTGTCCCTGCCCAAGGCGTTCTCTTCGCCCTTGAATCCACTGCCGCTCACCGTCAGCTAAACGGACGGCCTCCAATGATCCATTGCTGATCGCAAATGCTGTATCCCCAGTGACAGCCGCATGTGTGAATTTAGTCTTCAACACTCGGCTCGATTTCCACACTGGTTCGGCGTTCCACTGCCCGCCCGAAGTTGTAACTTCATACAGACCGCTACCTCCGCCATACCCCTTTCCAACCAAAAAACGATTCGTTCCTGCAGGCACGACCATGGCACAGTTCGCTCCGCCGTTGGACTGCCCAGGCCAACTTACCTGCCAAAGCACACTGCCATCATCGACTTGATGCCCAGAAATGGTGCTTTCATTCACGGAAACAATCTGACGCTTTCCGCCAAGCGTCAAAAGTGCGGGCGATGCATAGCTGACCTGCCCTTCTCCCGATGCCCAGAGAACGTCTCCCGATGCGGCATCGAGTGCAAGTAAACTTCGTCCGGTGTCACTATTTTCAACGGGACCACCGAACGGAATAACACAGAGGGTTTCATCGATCACCAGGGGTGAGGCAGCCCGTCCCCAGCTGATCATCGCTTCGGACTCCAACTGTCCCCAACCGGCCAATTCCAACAGATCGACACTCCACACGACTTCGCCAGAGTCCAAGCCAACACACCACACCATCCCCGTCGCACCCTGTGCGAAAACGCGATCCCCAACGATCGTCGGGGTACTCCGGGGGCCAACACCCCCCATCAAATTTTGATGCAGCGCCTCATGTTCAACGATCCACAGAAGTTCGCCATCACCCAATCGATAGCAGGTCAAACATTCCTCATCACCACGCCTGTCTCTTATACACATCTGACGCTGCCGACGACTCCTTA
>CAJXTM010001004.1 GCA_913061385.1 uncultured Rhodopirellula sp.
CGAGATCAGCCTCGGTCTCGTGGGCTCGGAGATGTGTATAAGAGACAGATGCGGGGATTATGTCACCACTCACGGTCAAAGTTTGAGAAAGCAAAGCGTTCAACGCCCGCGATGTGCAAACGTACTGTCAAAGCTCTACAGCGAAGTGAACCAGCGAAGCTTACTAACTTTGATCGGTGTTCGACCAGTTTGCGCGGGGGTAGGTATTGCCCATGTAGATGCCGGCGTGATCAGCGTTGACATTCAGAGGAGGGCCGTAATGCGTTTGAGCCTGTCTGTTGCGACAACGGTTCACTTGCGTCGCATCATGATGAAGAAAGTAGGGCCTTCGTGTGCCGTCTGATGTCTGGAATGCTAACTGGTTCGGCTTGGATGGGGGCGCGGGATCAGTCGGCCTGTACTGTGAACCACGGGTTGGTGGTTGGTTGGATCTCTACCGAAGGGTTCGGCTGCAATCACGATTTGGCGGGGGCAAAGGAGGTGCAGGAAAAATATTGTCTTCTCTTTTGATGGCGGTCGGTTGCCCACTCTGCCCACGCTTTGCTGCGTCCGGTGCATCGTGAGAACCAGCATGGGAGTCGGATCTTGGGAAGAAAGCACATTGTTTTCGGGTACATTCGGCTGAGGGGCGTGCAGTTTCTCGTGTATTGGGTGGAAAACAGACCACCAGCAAGAGATAATCAAGGGACGTGGAGTATTGCCGAGAGCAATGGAAATCCCGACAGTAAGTGGGTGAGTTCGTTTTTGTTTCAACCTGAATATCATCGATGGCAAAAATACAGAGTAAGGTCAAGCAGGATACGACACGGCGAGAGCTGCCGCTTCGGAAGAAGATTATTTTTTCTGGGGTTGTGGTCTTCGTAGTATTTGCGTGCTTGGAATTGGGTTTGCGTGCTGCCAGGATTGGTGAAGCGCCTGTGGTTGGCGTGTTGCGTTTCGGTTACGAGACCGGGATCCCGGTCTTCGACTCGGACGGCATTGAGCGTGAAGGAGAGCCCTATAGAGATGTTCCACTGTTTGAGGCGGATCCGGTTTTGTTTTGGAAGCCAATCGCCAACACGCCTTTTACTGGGACGGCGGGTTTACGTTTGCCCGCACCTGAAACCAAGATGAAAGAACGGGGCGTCTTTCGAATTGGGGTCATCGGAGATTCCTGCAGTTTTCTAGGTGTGAATCTTTATCCAAACCGATTTGCGGAATTGGTCAGCGAAGAGACGGGCCGCAAAGTGGAAGTGGTGAACGCCAGTTGTCCGGGCTACACCTCGCTGCAGGGCGCACATCGCTTGGCAGAACTGTGGGATTGGCAGCCGGATTTGGTCGTGGTTTATTTCGGCTGGAACGATCATTGGAAATCACTCAATGGAGCGACTGACCGCGACGTGATGGATCGTCAACTGTTGAGTGAGCAAGCTCGTGGTTGGCTTGGTAAGTCGCGAATCTTTTGGTGTCTATTCGCGTTGCGGTCCAAGTTGTCGCCAGCAGTTTCGATCAACCGGGCGCCCGTCCGTGTCCCACCCCAAGATTACAGGGAAAATTTGCAGGCTATCTTGCGTGACGCCGAAGAACACGATTGTCCAACGGTTTTTGTGACGGCACCCTCGGCTTACCATGAGGGACAAGTACCGGAGTGGGCATACTCCTTTTTTGGCGAGTTCTATCGGATGTCTCCTTCTGAGGTTACGAGCATTCCACGCATGCACGAGGCGTACAACCAAGTTGTGCGTGATGTTGCTGGCTCCAGTTCCGATGCCTCGGTGTTGGACATCGCTAAGCAATGGTCGTTGCCCGAGGAAGCTAAGAACGATCAAACGAGATTTCGAGGGGATCGTATTCACTTGACCGAGTCCGGGCATCAAGAAATTGCGGAGCAATTGTTCCTGCTGTGGAATCAAAAGTTGTTCGGGGCTGGTCATCCATGAATCGTGGTATGAATTGCACCAAGTGGTGCCCTGAAGACTGGCGTCGAGCGGTTACCTAGCATGAGGTGCGTTTCGGGTGTTGCTGTCTCACGCAAGTGGGTTCTTGGAGAGGTTTGCTTTACCCGGGTCAAGTATCCCTGTTGAGTTAGGGAAATCGCAGCTTGTGGAAGAGGCGGTTAAAAAAGGCACACACGGGTGTTTGACAATCGGGGTGCAACAGCCGCGCGTACACTGATTTCTCTTGGCCTGTGTCGATTTATCTCGGTCTGTTCTGGTTAGGTTGTTCCTGTTTGGGTGCGTTGGTCTTTTGTGTAGCGTTGCAACGGGTGCATGGTTGGCTCCCAATGCCGTTGTGTCTAGTTGAGTGCCATCAATCGGAGTTTTTTTGGTTTTGAACATCGCCGTGCTGTGCGAGGTTGTGTGCTTGTCGGGGTTCTTCTGCGGCAATGCTTGAACCTGAAAAAAGTTGGTTGGAGAATTTGTATGTCGAGGAAGATAAATGTAGGTGTCACGCTGCCATTGCTGATCCGTTGGCGTTTGGACGATGAACCGGTGGGGCGAGCGGTCATGCA
>CAJXTM010001005.1 GCA_913061385.1 uncultured Rhodopirellula sp.
CGAGATCAGCCTCGGTCTCGTGGGCTCGGAGATGTGTATAAGAGACAGGTTTGGGTCAGCTCGAAAGGTCGAAGAAGGAGGCTCACTGACCATTCTGGCAACTGCATTGGTGGACACAGGCAGCCGTATGGATGATGTCATTTTCGAAGAGTTCAAAGGCACCGGTAATCTGGAAATTGTTCTGGACCGCGACTTAGTCGACCGCCGAATATGGCCTGCCATTGATATCAGTGCCAGTGGAACTCGACGCGAGGAAATGCTCATGGACCCTGATGAATATCGTAGAATATCAAGCCTCAGAAGAGCATTAGCCGAGCAGTCACCCGCTGACGGCATGCAGAACCTGACCGACCAATTACGTAAGACACAAAACAACGCTGAATTTTTGATGAGTTTGAAGAATGTCAACTGAAATCACAGGCCTCGACGGAGACCTACCTAACGGCAAAGTTGTAATTGTCGCGAGTCGTTACAACCCGGCAATCTGCGATTCACTTGTAGCTGCAGCTCTGGAAACGCTTTCCGAAGCGGGATACACCGGTGACCGAACACCTGTCGTTCGCGTGCCCGGCGCGTGGGAATTACCGTCTGTCGTACGACACATCATCGACCAGCCAGATATCGTCGCAGCAATCGCGCTCGGTTGCGTAATCAGGGGTGAAACGACGCATGACGAACATATCAATCGTGCGGTAAGCCTTTCACTAATGGACATGGGTACGGAAAAGCAGATTCCGATCGCATTTGGCTTGTTGACTTGCAATACGCTTGAACAAGCCATCAATCGCAGCGGCGGAACCGTAGGAAACAAAGGCCATGAGGCAGCGGGAGCAGTAGTAGAATTACTTCGCTTGCAGAAAAAGATTGATGCGGGAATTTAGGCGTGGGATTGGTCCTATTCAACCAGCAGATCCTACTGAACTGCGAACCTGCATCTTTTTTCTTTTCCCAGCAAGAATAGATCGCTAAACTAAGAGTGGGAACGCGGTAAAAGCATGTTTAAACACATGCATTGTACAGCTCGTTGCTAAGCTCGGTGTACAGCTCGTTGCTAAGCTGAGCGTCAAGGCAAATATTGCTTCCCAACCTGCAGGTAACAACGGTGACTTGGCAAAGTCGTCCCAAGAACTGTGATATGGCGAAGGTCGTCCCGAGCAATACGGCCCGAGATATGCTTATCATAAGTGTTGGGAACACATATCGAAGGGATGGAGATTGACGCGGCAAGAACGCCAATCGGAAGCCGCTAGGGAACGCCGGGCGAATGCTCCGCGATGGCGAACAGACATCCCACCCGAGCGAACCGGCAAAGTGCCTCCCAAATCCAGGCAACCTCGCCAGCTCGTATCCCGCCTGATCGGTCTTGAGACTGAGTATGCAACGCTAGTCCTAGATACCGACGGTACTGAATCTGCTGACTTGCCAACATCACAGGCGGTTTACTCTGCTCTCTGTGAGGTCATTCGGCAAGATCAACCCAGTGTGCCCGGCGTCTTTGACCAAGATCAATTATTCTTGGCAAACGGATCAGCCGTTAGTTTCGAATCGCACCCGACCATGCATCAAAAGCCGGGTGGTTTTCTGGAGATCGCAACCCCGGAAGTCCATGCTCCATCTGAACTTCTTGCATGCCAAAGATCGGTCGATAATTTGGCAACCGATGCTGCTTTCAATTCCGCAACAGATTTTGATATTCGAATTTTGAAAAATAGTCGTGACGCGCTTGGACATGTCTATGGATGTCACGAAAACTACGAGGCGGAAGTAGCCAAGGGTGTATTCCTGCTGATCTATCGTCTGTTCATTCTGCTGCTATGGGGCATGCAAGTGGTCAGCCTGATGGCGTCGCTTCCAATAATGGCGGGAATTCTGGGAATGGTACTCGCCTGCAAGATGGCAAGAGGCCAAAAGGTTCTCTTTGATGGACCGGAAGATCTGTTTGAAAGTGTTCCTCGCTGGTTGGCATCCCCTCTACTGGCGACTCTTCGCTGCGTTCACTTGCCCACCGTGCTCGTGTTGCGTTTTGTTGCCCGTCACATTGCTTTTCGTCGGCAGCAGCGCGGCTTAACTGCGTTCCTGGTGTCACGTGTCGTTCTTTGTGGAACGGGAACTCTGGACCCCAATGGTTGTTATCACGTCAGTGCAAAAGGAATGGCAATTGATTCGATTGCCGACATCGGAGGGTTCAATGGTGAAAAACCAATCTTTGTATTTGGTCATTGGCTTGGACAATTCTGTGCAAAATCTTTCTATTCACTCGCGTCCACCAAACAGATGTTTGGAAGAACACAGCGTCTGCAAATTGGACTATCGGACTCGAACTTATCTGACTTGTCCGAGTATGTAAAAGTCGGCTCCGTGTCCCTGTTGTTAGATATGATCGAATCTGGGCAACATCGTAAACTCCCAAAACTCAAATCAACTCTTCACGCCTTGGAACCTGTCTCTTATACACATCTCCGAGCCCACGAGACCGAGGCTGATCT
>CAJXTM010001006.1 GCA_913061385.1 uncultured Rhodopirellula sp.
AGCAGCCCTGCCATCCCTAACGAGCAGCCCTGCCATCCCTAACGAGCAGCCCTGCCATCCCTAACGAGCAGCCCTGCGAGCAGCCATGACAGCCCGTCGCTTTGCAACCACGTCGTATCGCAGCAAAACCAGACGAGCCAGATCACCCATGTGGTGAACACCACCTTCTTGGTCGGTCTTTGCAGCCCTATTACTGCGTTTCACAGGAACGCTTCGCTCAACTACTGCGGTCTCGGTTTGAAACGACTCTGCGACTGGAAGAATCGCGGCATCGGCTGGGGCATCAAAAAGAAGCATTTGTGTCATCGTCTAGGTTCCCGCAAAGGATAATGTTCTGTCTCTCGAGCGATCATTTGCTCGACAGAACGATTTTTCGCGATACCGATGACACGTCAGGTCACGCCGTAAAAGAAAATCTTTCTCAATCCGAAAAATGCCTGCTATCCCAGCTCAAAAAGCTGCAATCATGCGAAAAGAACTATTTCCGGGAAGCTGCATCAAACCAAGGTTCACCTGCCCAAAATGCGTCCGCAACGAAATGCCCACGGAAAAGTCGGACAAAAACTAGCCGGCACGACATTTTCAATCTGCAATTCCATTCATCTAAGATCCCGCGTTCTCAACGCCATCAGGAGAATGCAATCAGGCCAACACTCGCCAAGCTCACAGCGTTTTGGGGCACAGCGTTTCATATCCACGATCCACGAACTCAGTTGAGCCCATTGGTGTCCGTTTTCCAGCCTCAACCAGTAAACACGCTGTCGACCAAGCCCAGCTGAACTCAAAGCACAAATCCCAAACGGCAACTCTCAAGATGCACAGCCGCTGCAAACGCCTCAGCGTAGCTCGTGTCTCCTTTGGCACAGTTCCCTGGCCAACTATACTATGATGCGGGAAATCGCCGCTCTTCATTTTGCTGTGATCGCTTCCAAGACTCTTCGCTAAAACGTTTTCACTGCTTCTTTTTGACACCGCTCTTCGCTACACAGAGGAGGGCTACACGGAGGAGGACACCACCACATCGTGCGTGAACTACATCAGGTCCAAGATGATTCGCCAGAACGCAGTATTCTGGCTCGATTGATTTTATCAAACCAACAGGTTGAGGCTGATCCGCTGGAGGAGCTACACGGTCTGGCCACGACCGCGGGTACCGAAGTGATGGACGAGTTAGTTCAGCGGCGACCATCGGCGAACCATTCCACGTACCTTGGCAAAGGTAAGGTTGAGGAATTGCGTTTGATGGTCGAGCAACACGAGGCTGATCTCGTCATCTTTGACAATGATTTATCGCCAGCACAAACGCGAAATCTTGAAAAAGCGGTTGGTGCAAAAGTCTTGGATCGTACCGAATTGATTCTTGATATTTTTGCAGCTGGAGCTCGAACCTACGAATCCCGCTTGGCAATTGAGCTGGCCCAACTCGAGTATTCACTGCCGCGTCTCAAACGCATGTGGACCCACCTATCCCGGCAAGCGATGGGCGTCGGCATGCGAGGTCCGGGTGAAAAGCAGTTAGAAGTTGACCGCCGGCTTGCTCAAAAACGTATCCACGACCTCAAACAGGAACTTTCCAAAGTCGAGCAACGACGGGAACGTCAGGTCAAGGCTCGCAAACAGGCACCCACAGTATCTTTGGTCGGTTACACCAATGCCGGGAAAAGCACACTGATGAATGCGTTGACTCAAGCAGACGTTCTGGCACAGGACAAGCTTTTTGCGACGCTTGATACACGCACTCGTCGCTGGCAGTTACCTGGCTGGGGCACTGTTCTTCTGAGCGACACGGTCGGCTTTATCCGCGACTTGCCTCACTCGTTGGTTGCAAGTTTCAAATCCACACTTGAAGAAACACGCCAAGCGGAACTGCTGCTTCATGTCGCCGATGCCAGCAGTCCCACGGTCTTCAATCAGATCAGCGCTGTCTACGGTGTCCTGACAGACTTGGGAATCGAAGAAAAAGATACGCTGCTGGTGCTCAACAAAATTGATGCCATTCGAGATCCTGCCACGTTGAACCGCGTGCTTGACCGTTATCCAAACGCCATCACTGTCAGTGCTCGCAGCGCCAAGGGCCTGACGCTGCTGACCGAAGCAGTTGGTGAGGCATTGGGCCGAGAGTTTCTAGATCTCGAGATCGACGTTGATGCCACTGACGGGCGACTACTTGCCTTTCTCGCAGCCAAAGGAGAGGTGGTCTCTCAAACCTGTGACAACACTACCATTACGGTTCGTGCGCGGATGCCCACCGGTGCAATGGGACAAGTACACCGATCTGCACTTGCAATCAGGCCCGCCGATGGTGAGTTTGAAGCCCCAGATCCGACCACGGACTCCGCTGACCTCGAAGACACGGAATCAACGAGTGGCAATAAGCATGAAGCAGAACCCGATTCCACTGTTCACGACGAAGCGATCCCGAAAGAGTTGGATTTACAGCTGTCTCTTATACACATCTCCGAGCCCACGAGACCGAGGCTGATCT
>CAJXTM010001007.1 GCA_913061385.1 uncultured Rhodopirellula sp.
TCGGCAGCGTCAGATGTGTATAAGAGACAGTTGTTATAATGCGACGTCAATCAAGGCGAATCACTTCAAGCATTAGAGAGAACCCGACAATGTTAAATCCCAGTCGAATCACAAGGCGGCGTTTTGTGGCTGGTTCAGCATCGGCTGTGGTCGGTGCAGCGGGGATTAGTCGACTCCGGCAGGCACATGGCTTCGAGTCGCCGAATGAACGCCCGACGATCGGAGTGATCGGTTGTGGTTTGCGTTGGGACAAACGCGTGATGGTTGCGAATGCCAGTTACGGCCTCGGAAAACAGTTTCCTAAATATGGTGACGTGGTGGCTGTCTGTGATGTAGACCAGGAACGAGTGCAGCGTGCTGGCGAGATTGTCAAAGGTTGGGCCGGTCCATCTCCAATGCAGTGCAGTGATTATCGAAGGGTGATAGATGATAAGTCCATTGACGTCGTTCACATCGTGACGCCCGACCACTGGCATGCGAAAATTGCGATCGAAGCGATGCTTGCGGGGAAAGATGTGTATTGTGAAAAACCAATGACGCTCACGGTTCACGAGGGTAAATTGGTCCGGCAGGTACAGGAACAGTCCGGGGCTGTTTTTCAAGTGGGCACTCAGCAACGAAGTTCACGGCAGTTCATTCAGGCGGTCGCTATGATCCGGGATGGCCGATTGGGGACGATCAGACGCGTGGTTTGCGGAATTGATTCGAGTCCGCAGAGTCCCCCTTTGAAAACGACCCCGCCTCCGGCTGGGCTGGACTGGGATCGTTGGCTTGGCCCGGCACCGAAATCCGGCTATCGCTTTCAGGGAGGAGCAAGCAACATCATGAAGCAATGGTCCAATGGACACTACGAGTTTCGTTGGTGGTACGACTTTTCCGGCGGAAAACTGACGGACTGGGGTGCACACCATGTGGATATCGCTACTTGGGGCATGGGTAAAACTGAAACCGGACCGGTGATGATCGACCCTGTGATGGTGGAACATCCGGTTGAATTCAAGAATGGGTATCCGGTGCGGAATGACTGTTACAACACTGCGACGCGGTTCCTGATCAATGCGACCTACGATGATGGAATGCTACTGTCAATTCGGCATGACACTGACAATGGGATTCTTTTCGAAGGAACTGAGGGACGCATTTTCGTGAACCGTGGGAAACTTGCGGGAAAACCGGTTGAGGAACTGAAGCAGAATCCATTGCCGGAGGGAGCGTTGGAAGCCGTTTATAAAGGGCAGCCACTCACTGACCATGTTGAGAACTTTTTTGCTGCACTCAAGGCTCGTCGTGATCCAGTGTCGGATGTCGCCAGCCACCATAGGGCGTTGACGACTTGCCATTTGGCGGGAATTGCGGCGAGATTGGGTAGGCCGGTGAAATGGGATGCAGAGGCCGAAGAGGTGGTCAGTGACCCGCAAGCACAGGGTCTGTTGGACCGACCCAAGCGATCTGGATACGAGATTGAGATGTGAGTGGTGGGACTTTTAGCGCCGGAGGTGGCTACCCTTGACGCTGGTTCTAATAGGTTGCCTAACGATAGCGAGACGTGACTAGAATTCGGCAATCAGAGAGTACGCCAGCTGGAGTGTTTGTTTGAGGGATGCGGCTGCTTCTTCGGTGTCTGCAAGCCATGCTGAGTCCGGTGTTGTTATAACGGCACGGCGACGTGTGAGGCGGATCGTGTATCCCTGGGTTAGAACCAGCCCGATGCCTTGATTGAAGAGCGGATCCAGTAAGTACTCGCGGCAGGCATCAGGGGCGTTCGTTGTAACGCAGAAGAGCTCGTCAAACTTCCTGTCTTCGAGGAGGAACTCACCGTTTTTAATGGATTCTTGAGGGTCAAAATCGCCGACTCGGGGCGTAACGTCGAGTGTAAAGGGCAATGCTTTTTCCAGAGTGATGTCGATTCGCTCCGGCGAATTTTCGACAGCTGGCTCATACTTGATCTTAAACGGCACAGCATCGATATTTCCACTGATGCTTCGGCGTCCGGGGTCGATGGAGGCATTTAGGATGGGGGCCGTCGCGAGCAATTGCTCACGTATTTTTTTTGCTTTGCGTCCCTTGATGAAGCGGAAGACTGAAGTGCCGATAACGACAAGAAACATCAGTAGTTCGAAAATATTGTCCATGCCAGTAATCCACGCTGTTTCGGTCGCTACCTGCAAAGCAAGTAAGAAAGAGCCAGTTTATCCTATTTGTAATTCGTACTGAGCGAGACGGTGGTTTTCAGGAACGCTCGTTTCGCATGATTATTAAGGGCAAGCAAGGGGGGGTACAGTTCGCTTGTTGTGCCGCGAGGGGTGAGGGGCAGACAGCCGTCTTGCATGCTTGGTTGCAATCGACATTTGCGGGGTTCTGTTCAGCGACCACGGTCGCGGGCCTTACGAGCAGCCCGCTGTTTGTCACGGAAGCGTTTCTTTCGTTTTGCATCTTTCTCTCTGTCTCTTATACACATCTGACGCTGCCGACGACTCCTTAC
>CAJXTM010001008.1 GCA_913061385.1 uncultured Rhodopirellula sp.
CGAGATCAGCCTCGGTCTCGTGGGCTCGGAGATGTGTATAAGAGACAGAATGTACTTATTTGAAAATCCGGTTCTGCAACGCGAGTTGCTAGTCAACCTGCGAACAAATCGTGCGTTCATTTTGCTTGCTGCCTACCAGCTACTTTTATCCGGAGTCGTGCTGGTCGCTTGGCCTGCTGACACCGTTCTGGACCTAACCTCCAACCCACAGTCTGCCAAGCAATTGGTAGATCTTTTTTTCTTAGGTCAGTACGTGATCGCATCTCTGATGGCACCTAGCTTCGCGGCTGGTGCGATCACTGGTGAAAAAGAGCGTCTGACCTACGAGATGCTGCTTGCAAGTCCATTACGTCCTGGCGCGATCGTACTCGGAAAGATGGTAGCCTCGCTGACCCATTTGGGAATGCTGATCATGGCTTCGCTGCCGATCATCGTTCTCTGCCTGCCGCTGGGCGGTGTCAGTGTTTACGAGGTACTGGCAGCCTACACTGGCTTGATTGTGTCCGTGATTTTGTTTGGCGCCATCGGCGTTTTTTGCAGTAGTTACTTTTCACGCACCAGCAGTTCTTTGGTCGTCAGCTACTTGGTTATTCTGCCACTAGTCATTGCGGCGGTCAGTGCGTGGATGGCATTAACCAATGCTGGTGAATTGAGATTAAAGATCGCATTTCTGGTTTTCCCTGCCATCGCTTTGACGGCGACAATCCTCATGTGTTCGGCGGCAGCTGGTCGGATGCTCTATCCACCCGATGTCGGAAGTGAAGGCAAAGAGGTCATCGATCTTGAAAAGGAAGCGGAACAAGCCGTCGGTCTTGTGATTCAGCCTGATCAATTTCCCGATCGGCTGTTTGCTCCACCAAAAAAACGCCAACTCATGCCGGACGGAACGAATCCGGTTTATGACAAAGAAATCCACAGCGAAATTTTCAGCCAAGGCACGCTGATGCTACGTTTGGTAATTCAAATCAGCATGCTTCTGGCCATTCCCCTGATGGGTATTTTTCTGTTTTGGAAAATTGAATACTGTGCATGGTTCACGGTCTATGTGGTTGTTTTCAGCATGCTGGTCGGTCCGGTCTTTCTGGCCGGCAGCATGACTAGTGAACGTGAGCGTCAAACGCTTGACCTGCTTTTGACAACAACGTTGACACCATGGCAAATTCTATGGGGGAAATTCATCGTCGGATTCCGCATTTCAGCCGTCCTAACGTCCTTCCTGCTTTGGCCGCTTCTGCTCGGCACAGCTCTGAACACGATGTTTTGGAGCAACTGGGCAGCAGTCATCGCGATGTTCGCCGTGGTAGCCCTGGTATGCCTTGTGAACGCTACGGTCGCGTTGACGAGCTCACTCTTCGCGGAAAAAACTTCCATCGCTTTGCTGACGACATATTCGGTCCTGCTACTGCTCTACGTGGGTCCACCTGCGGTACTCGAAGTCATGCGTATCCTCAACTTCGCGCCAGACAGTATCGCGAACATGGAATGGACAGGAATTTCAAGTCCATTCTCAGCGTTGTTTGCGATCCCATTAGACGAAAACTTGAAACAGGAATTTGATGAGCAATCTGCAAACGTCGGCAACCTGAAGATTTTCTTCGGCTACATCGTCTTCAGCATTACGCTTGCATCACTCGCGACGCTTGCCATGGTCACCCGCTTGAAATCGCGTCTTGGTTTATCCGATTGACTCCATTCCGAAAATGGACACATCACCAAATTCCCGAAAGCGATAGCTACTGGATAACTTTCAACGCCAGTCTGATTCGGGACTGCAAGCACGAGATAGCTCATCGTTGGAATGGCTGGGTAACGCATGACTGAGCAAACAAACACGAGCCTCGACAGTGCAATTCGATTGAGGTCCGCGAAACGGGTCCAAACTCGATCAGCCAATACCTTGTGCCAAGCGTCATCGATAATTCCGTACTGCCAATCGGTACTGCAAATCGCCCCCATGACTGAGGCACGACCATGAATCGCGAACAACTTTCAGCGTACGAGCCCTATCTTGTCGTGCACGAGGCAGAACCCGATGGACGGGGAAACCAGGTCGAAACGACAACCGTTTTCCTGACTGCGTCGACGTGTCCTGTTGGTTGCAACATGTGCGACCTGCACCTGAACACACTTACTGGGACAACACCACCTGGTGCGATCACTCAGCAAATCGACAAAGCTCTGAAAGATTCCAAAGCGGCGTGGCTGAAACTTTATAACAGTGGTAATTTTTTCGATCCTCGAAGCATCCCACCGGTCGATTACCCTGCGATTTCGCAACGATGCAATCAGTTTGAACGGGTGATCGTTGAAAATCATCCTCGATTCGGAAAACACAGACTACGATCGTTTCTGGACCTTATCACCTGCCGATTCGAAATTGCAGTTGGCCTTGAAACCGTTCAACCACGCTGGCTCAACCGTCTAGAAAAACAGCTGTCTCTTATACACATCTGACGCTGCCGACGACTCCTTACGTGTAGA
>CAJXTM010001009.1 GCA_913061385.1 uncultured Rhodopirellula sp.
TACACGTAAGGAGTCGTCGGCAGCGTCAGATGTGTATAAGAGACAGCTCTTGAATTATACCGCTTTCCAGATTTCTGACAGGCCTCCGTTTTGTGTCTTCTTAGAAAGTCGTCTCGTCTCACGCTCCAACAGCGTCAAACCCCAAGGGATATCAATCAGGGATTCCCTAGCCAACGGAGAATCAAGGGCAAAAACCCGTACATCGTCTTCTTGCAGAGTTCTCAACGGCAGGTTTCCGGCGATCCTCCACTCCTTTTCTTTTCTCCAGTCAACGGATTTCCCGAGAGCCTGATATCGAAATCGCTGACCAGAAGATAGTTTTTCCCGATCCTCAGGTTGCCCATAAATCACGGGCAGCCCACCCAGCCTTCTGACAACTTCCAGCCGGACTGCTATTCCGTACGGCTCATAATCCCACCGATGCACATGAGCTCGAAAACACCGCTGTTGCAGTAGCCGAAGCAACGGAACTGCAGAAAAGCAGACCACTGGATATTCTCTTGAACTGACAATCGCTGATGCCAGAAGTTGTCTTGATTGAATGATCCTGCTAAGGGCATCGAGTGCAGTTCGGTTGGCGTGCTGCGAGTCGCCCGTCAGTATCGTGTCCTGATATTGGGCCCGTGTCTCATCTGGCCATGGTCCGTTGCTTGCTCGCGTGCAGTGAACCAACCACCCATCCATTTCTTCGAGCCATGCTCGTGCTGCAAACAATCCAGCCTGAGGCTCTTGCCCTGAAGACTGCTTCACCGCAACCCGCTCTCCACTCGAGCCAACGTGAACCGATTTCCTAACCGGGTCTGCTGGTTCAGTCTGCTCAGGGACGAACCACCCAATTGCTCCGGCCTGCATCAATTGAAACCCGGCGCAATTCGGGAGGGATGTGATCCCAACCCGCAACTGGTGATGGGTGGGTTGCTCAAGTCGCTTAATCAGGCAATGCTCGATGTGCCCGCTACGCCGAACATACAACGCATCGATTCGATCGGCCATCGTGATTGCCCCCTGATCACGCGTCATCATTACATGACCGGAGCATCGAACCAGAATCTGCGGACGACTCCTGCCTGCGCGTTCTTCGAAACCAATCCTTAACATGGACGCACCCGTCAATTTCGATGCACGCCGAGCCCATGGCTCCACCGCTGATCCAACAGCAACAAGCAATACCGTTTGCTGAATCCGAGCCTCCGACGCACTCCGCATTAGATACTGTCCGAGCTTTCGATGGCGTTGCGGGTCGTGTCCCCACCGACTGCTCACTAGCGAAGTGAACGAGCAAGCGTTGCTCAGAACCAGTTCCGTTTCTTTATCCTTTAGTTCAACAGAAAATCGAGCAGCCTGAGAGGCGTGAACTAGTCGTTCGTTAGCCTTGGAAACCGCTGCTGAATCGTCAGACTTGGAAAGCGCGGACCCAGCGATTCCCAACTGCGTTGGTTCTGAAGCACCCAGTTGAAAAGCTGCGTCCAGACGATCACACCAACACCGAATCGTACGTTCTACACTGCCCATGCTGTCCCCCACGCAACGGTTGTTTAATAACCTGGTTCAGCATAACCCACCAAAATCAGGTGGGTTGCCGAACAATCACCTCCGTTGTGACAATGCGAATCTGGCAACGAGTCGCCCACAGATGCTTTCAACTCCAAAAAATCACTTCCCCGGTACTTTCATGCTCTCGCTCAAGCGTGTTTCTCAGGCATTCTGGATAACCCTGACTGCCCTGGTGATCGTCGTGACCATTGGTCGCCCCGCTCACGTCATAGCTCAGGGAAAAGCGAGCGGCGACACTAAGACACAACCTCAGGCAGTTGCTACTGCTGACTTGATCTTACCGGTGTGGCCAAATGATCCGCCCACTTGGAATGCTCCTGACCAACCTGAAGTTGATACAACAACTGACAAGTCCAACAAAATCGCTGGTCGCGGCTTGATACGATTGACCAATGTATCAACCCCCGAACTCCATGTATTCCGACCTCACACCGACCCGACCAACACCACCGTGCTGATCGCACCGGGAGGGGGTTATTCGATCCTTGCCTGGGACTTGGAAGGCACTGAGATAGCAACGTGGTTGCAATCGCTGGGAGTCACCGCGATTGTTTTAAAGTACCGGGTCCCAACCGGCAGAGAACCTCAAAAATGGTTAGCCGCTGTCCAAGATCTGCAGCGTAGCATCAGCCTAATTCGTGCCAATGAGATCGCTGGAATAACGACTGATCGCGTTGGTGTCCTTGGATTCTCGGCCGGAGGAAATGCGTCTGCTCGCGTTGCGACCGCAACTGAACGCATGTACGAAGCGGAAGATGAGAGTGATACGCAACATTTCGTTCCCGACTTTGCCGTGCTGATCTACCCAGCATGGCTGGTCAAACAAGGAACAGACTTAATCGAAGATCTCACCGTCACATCCGAAACACCACCGGTGCTGTCTCTTATACACATCTGACGCTGCCGACGACTCCTTACGTGTAGA
>CAJXTM010001010.1 GCA_913061385.1 uncultured Rhodopirellula sp.
GATCAGCCTCGGTCTCGTGGGCTCGGAGATGTGTATAAGAGACAGCGGTAAAGATGGTTTTATGATCAGCTTGTTTGGCTATGATCCCGCTGGTGACTACACACGGATTACACGACAGATCGGGATGCGGCGTATTAACTTGGCAGTCCCCGAGGACAGTCTGTTCCTGACCAAAGCCGCGGGCCAGGTCCCCCATACGGGCGGTAAATTGTTCGGCGACGATAGCGTCTATTACGCCATGATGTTGGAGTGGTTGCAGGCGGGTGCATTGAGAGACACCACGCCACCACCAAGTGTGGCGAAACTTGAGATCTACCCACCGCAGGCAGTCATTGAAGGAACGGGCAGCACTCAACGTTTCATCGCAGTGGCACACTACTCAGATGGAACAACGCGTGATGTGACAAACCTATCCGCATTCATGACCAATAATGAAACATCCGCAGCGGTCGACAAAAATGGGAATGTGACTGCCGGTGCACGGGGCGAGGCGTTCATCATGGCACGCTTCGAGACCAAGACCGAAGGGCGACAGGTGCTGGTTTTGCCCAGAGACCTACAGTACGACGCACCGAAGGTGACAGGAAACTACATTGATGAGCTCGTTGGTAAAAAACTTAACCAGCTACGCATTCTTCCAAGTGGATTTTGCACAGACGAAGAGTTTCTGAGACGCGTCACCATTGATATCACCGGGATGCTTCCGACCGAGCAAGAGTACCAGCAGTTCATGAACGACGTAGCACCCGATAAGCGTGCAGCGTTGATCGAGCGTCTGTTGGGTCGCAAGGAGTTCAGTGAAATTTGGGCCATGAAATTCGCCCAGTTGCTAATGATCAAGAGTACCAATCAAGTCAGTTACAAGTCAGCATTTCTTTACAATCAATGGCTGACTGATAAGTTTGCTAAAAACGTGCCAATCGATGAGATGGTTCGAGAACTGTTTGGCGCTACTGGCGGAACGTTCCGGAATCCTGCCACTAACTATTATCAGATCGAGCGCGACACACTGAAGCGAGCTGAGAACGCTGCTCAAGTCTTCATGGGAATCCGAACCCAGTGTGCGCAGTGCCACAATCATCCGTTGGATCGCTGGACGATGAATGATTACTACGGGTTCGCAGCATTCTTCTGCCAGACGGCTACCAAGAACGCGGAAGATTACCGAGAAAAGATTATTTACGACCGACGTTCCGGTGACGTGAGGCATAAGGTGACCAATCAGGTCATGCAACCTACGTTCCTCGGTGGCGGCTTGGCTGATACGAAGGGTAAGGACCGCCGCGTGGTGATGGCTGAATGGCTGACTAGTACCGAGAATCCCTACTTCTCAACGAGCATCGCCAACCGGGTTTGGGCCCACTTCATGGGTGTTGGCATTGTTGAGCCAGTAGACGATATTCGCGTCAGCAACCCCGCGACGAACCCCGAGTTGTTTCAGAAATTGGGGGACAAATTGGCCTCGTACAAGTTTGATTTCCGACAGTTAGTTCGTGATATCTGTAACAGCGAGGCGTACCAACGGAGTGCCACTTCGAACGAAAGTAACAAAGGTGACACCCGGAATTACGCTTATGCAGTGGTTCGGCGCATTCCAGCGGAAATGATGCTTGACTGTGTTAGTCAGGTGACTAACACAAAAGAGAAGTTTCGCGGTTTGCCACTCGGTGCCCGTGCGGTCCAAATTGCGGACGGAGGAACAAGCACCTATTTTCTCGACACGTTTGGAAGAGCACCTCGTGAGACTGTCTGTGACGGCGAGGCATCGACAGATCCATCGCTCTCACAGGCATTGCATCTGCTCAATGGCAGTGCAACGAGTGGGAAAATTGCTAAAGGCAAGGTGGTCGATGAGTTACTCAAGGATGATACACCGATGAAAGATGCACTTGACCGTTTGTACGTTCGATGTCTTTCGCGGTACCCGACGGAGATGGAACGAAAGGAATTGCTAGCCGCGGTTGAGCAAGCTCCGAGCCCCGCGGTGGGTCTCGAGGATGTCTTCTGGGCCGTACTGAACAGCCGGGAATTTGTGTTCAATCACTGATTTTTGGGGATGGAATCGTAGCGCGGACAATTTGTCGTTACGACAAAATCAAAGCTCGCGATCGTTCAATGTGAATAGCTGAGTTCAGTGCATTGGTGTGGTTTCACCAGTGTAAATCAGTTGTTTCGTTGCCGATTGCGATTTTTGTAGTTATCAGTCGCACACAAGCATTGTGCAACCAAAACCTTCAAAGCATCTAAATGATTATCCGAGTATCTCTTGGCCTTGGCCTTCTGGTTCTGACATTGTTGCCGGTTTGCGGACAGGAAAAAAAGCCGGTCCAGGCGAGTCCGAATTTCACCGATCACGTGTTGCCAGTTTTCCGCGAGCATTGTCTGCAGTGTCACAATGCGAATGATGCTGAGGCAGGGCTGGCCATCGACCTGTCTCTTATACACATCTCCGAGCCCACGAGACCGAGGCTGATCTC
>CAJXTM010001011.1 GCA_913061385.1 uncultured Rhodopirellula sp.
ATCAGCCTCGGTCTCGTGGGCTCGGAGATGTGTATAAGAGACAGGAGCAAGATAATCGGTGAGCGCTTCAATCGTATGCCGAGACCAGTCTGTTCCAAGCAACTGTTGCACTTCTTTAACAAGTGGACTGTCACGATGACTGGGATCCGTTACCCGGTACATCCGTCCCTTGCCCAATCCGTCCCAACCATCGACCCAATCACTGATGTAAAGAGCACCATCGGGCCCGAATGCAAGATCCGTCGCCAACACCGACCAAATCGGGTCACTGTCGCTCGCGAGCCGGTAAAAGGCCCCTTCCGGCTCTAGCATGAAGCTACGAATCCCACTATTCGCCGGTCCACCACGAAAATCACAAATGAGAAACTTATCTTTCAAGGCATCCCCAAAACCAGTCCCCGGATAAAACGCTAAACCACTTGGCCCGTCGGTCAAGTTCGCAATAGGCGGAACGATATAAGCCGGCTGTTCCTGATGGAGTGGTTCCCATATTCGGTCTCGATTAAAAGGGCCGCGATCAGGCAGATACTGATAGTGCATGCGCCAACCTGAATCCCCGCCTTCAAGGATCTGTACAACACGGGCCTGATCTCCGCTGTCACTGTTGTTATCTACAGAGAACAGATCACCGACATCATTAAATGCAAGTTCCTGAGGGTTCCTGAGGCCACTGGCAACAACCTCAAGCCTGGATCCATCCAACTCACACCGAAACACAGCTCCTGATTCTGGGTTGGCTAGTACCCGTCCATCATCGGTTGTGACGTGGTATCCGCGATCACCGATACTAAAATAAAGACGCCCATCAGGACCAAGCACAAGCCCATGCATATCATGACCGCGAAACGCAACGCGCACTCCGTAACCATCCGAAAGCACAACTCTCTTGTCCGCCACTCCGTTGTCATCCCGATCAATCAGCTTCCAAAGTTTCGGAATACATGTGTAATAGATGTCAGATCCTCGAACTAGGATTCCAGCACCAGTTCCCTCCTCGAGCCGATTGAAACCGTTTGCGAGGACATAACTGCGATCGGCTTTTCCATCACCATCTGAATCCTCAAGGCGACGTACTCGATCATCATGCTGAGCGTAGGTGACAGCTGCATCACCCAGCAACCTTTTGTGGTAATCGATTCGATCTTGCACGGTCTGAGCAGCCAAGTCAGCTTGTACCCATTCGTCATCATGCCCGCGATTATCAGTCACTCCTCTATTTTGACGAAATGTCTCACAGACATAGATGCGTCCTCGGTTATCGATGTCAAATGCAACCACATTGGCAACATCAGGTTCAGCTGCATACAACTGAATTTCCCAGCCTGTCGGTATTCGAATCCCCGCCATCGACTCGATGCCTTCCTGCGAGGCCTCGGCAACGTCCGGCTCCAAAGCCTCCGGCTGCGTGAATTCCTCAGCCACGGCCACTGACCCACTGCACAGCATCGCCGCTGACACCACGACCCAAACGTAGATCACATTAAAGACGAGTAATGAATTTCCTGTTTTTTTCATCTGCAATTTAAGTGGTATTCCAAGGTGTGCGTCTTCTATTTTGTACGTTGTCGCCAGCCCGTTTTGTTCCAGCACCCTGCATGGGTCAGGACAGACCAGAACAGCAGGCACAGGAAGTCGACGCCAGAACCATGACGCCAGAACCATAAATTCAGTCGCCTGTATCGCCACATCTGCTTTTTTCTGTGCTGGCGTACCCGAACGTGTCGATTCAAAATCGACTAAGATTAACCGGCAAAGCTGCCCCAGAATAAACTGCCAGAGCCTATGATGGCAATAATGAATTTGAGATGTGATGCAGCCCATTGGAGCCTGATTGGCTCTTGAGAAAAAAACGCCCTTCGACAACCTTTTTCTAATCACAGGCTGTAACTTCGCGAATGGAAAAACCGCCGCAACAAAACCCCGAGAAAAAACACCAACCGGTGTCAGCAGATTCTCCGCCCGAAGAGCCCAGCACCATTAACGAAGACGCTAGCGATGATGCTCCGATTGTGGCGAGGGTTGTCGATGAAACACCCGACCGAGTCGGATCACCATTCGCGACTGCTCCCAGCGGTAGAACCGTCAGACAGCAACCCGCCATCGCATTGCAGAATCTAGGCCCTTTTCAATACACAGCTATGGGCGGAACCGGAGCTGCCATCATGTTGTTGGGATTCGCTATTCTTGCACTCGTTTGGTTTCCCCCCGGTGGTTGCATCGTAGCGGCACTGGGATGCGGAACTGCAATACTCGGACTCCATTCCAAATTCAAACGTATCACCACCGGTGTTTTGGTATCACATGCATGTCTATTTGTCGCCTGCTTCATCACCTCGAATACATGATCGCACATCTCATTCCATCGAAAGCTATTTTGCCCTTCGCCACATTGGTGTGGTTTGTGCTCTCCCCTGCCCTCTGGAATGCCTGTCTCTTATACACATCTGACGCTGCCGACGACTCCTTACGTGTAGA
>CAJXTM010001012.1 GCA_913061385.1 uncultured Rhodopirellula sp.
GTAAGGAGTCGTCGGCAGCGTCAGATGTGTATAAGAGACAGGTTCAGAGATATGCATGCCCGGCACGGAAGTCGGAATCGCTTGGAATGGCCCCCCATATTTAGTTCCAGGCTTGGGATCCCATGACTCAAGTTGACTGACGCCACCTTGCAAATAAATCTGCAAAATCCTTTTCTGTTGCTTTTCCAGCACAGCAGCGTGTGCTGGGGTTAGCAACCCTTCGCCACCAATCGCATTGGCGCTAATCACACCGGCAGCCGAACCCGCCAAGAACGATCGGCGGGCTATCAAGTGATCAATCCCATTGCAGTCGTGATGTCGTCGCATTTACGGCCTCCAATCAAACAACCTTGGTAAAACAATCCTGTGAATCAATCCTGTCAGTGGTTGAAACGGAACTCTGCCGAGGCGAGTCCGGCCCAAACCAATTGTCGAATTTCTGCTGCGCGGTCGTCGCTAGGCTCTAGCATTTGCTCAATCAGCTTTGACTCTTCCGAACTGGGCATCCGGGAGAAAACCGACAGGTAAAATTCCTCGGCAACCTCACTATCTTTCATGGCCGCCAACCGATCTGACAGCCCATTCTTCAACGCCACCCACCGTTGGACCAGATCACCGTTCCGCAGAAATAACGCCTGATCCGCTGAGGCGTCGAAACGGGACTGCTGCACTCCCTTGCTACCGAACACTCCAGCAAACGTCGCAACATGGGCACGTAACGCCTTGTTCAAACTCTTTTCCTGCCACACAGGATCACTTGCAGCCTCCTGCTTTACGGTTGCTGCAGTGGTCTCTTGCTCAGTCTTTTCCTCTGTCTCTACCTCTGTCTCTTCTTCAGCCTCTTGTTTGGCTTTTTCTTCAGCTTTTTCCTGCTTGGCAATCAACGACGTAAGCTGTTGCTCTGCCAGTCCGCTGGCTTTCATCATCGACCAGGCGAGCTGCTCGGGTGACAATGGCTTCAAGATTGCCACAGCATAATCCGCCGCCTCAGCGGATGCCTTATCGGATGCCTCAGCGGATGCCTTATCGGCAGCCTGCGGCGTGTACTGACTGCTCCGCTGGTATGCGTCCGTCAAAGCCAATTGTCGCACCAAATACTTGAGATCGTACTCGTGCTCCAAAAACGATTCCGCCAACAGGTTTAGCAGTTCGGGGTGCGTGGGCGGATTATCTGCATGCCACATGTCAACCGGTTCTACTAACCCTCGACCCATCATCAGTGCCCAGACTCGATTGGCGATGCTAAATCTAAACGCCACGTTGGCGGGATCCGTGAGCGACTGTGCCAATTGCAACCGGCGACTGTAGACCGGCACGGACCGAACATCCTTTGCGGGTTTGACCTTATACAACTCATCGCCGCTAGGTGGATCAGAAATCGGATCCGCATCCAGCACCCGTGGTACGGTCTTGTCTTTCTCGGACGTGAAAACCGAAGTGAACTCGATTTCGCCGTCTGCCTTCTCCCCAATCGATGATTCCTTGGTTTTCGGATCCTTGAACACAAAGCTGCGTTTGATAAACGCGGCTAAACCGTAGTAGTGGCGTTGAAGATAATCGTCGATCGCGGGATGGTCGTGACATTGTGCGCATTGCAAGTCGCGTCCCAAAAACATCCGCCCCAGATCCCTCGTGACCTCATCGAGGTTCAGTTCGCGATCCAACATGAAACGAGCCGCAGGTCGCGTCTGTTCGTCCGTGCCATCGGCGGTCAGAATCTCCGTGCAAAGCTGCAACCACGATTTGTTTTCTCGAAAGGAATTCCATAAATACTCTTCCCACTGCTCGGCCTTGATGTGCTTGCTGGCTCGACGCTCCATCAACATGACATCAAACACCACTTGCATTCGCCGTGCGTATTGGGGCGAATCAAGTAGCTTATCAATCAGTTGTGCCCTTTTGTCAGAGGTCGAATCGGCAAGAAAGTCACGAGCCTGTTTGGCAGTGGGGATTGAACCGGTCAAATCCAAATAGATGCGACGCAAGAATGAGGCATCGTCTGTCGCTTGGGCGGCAGGATTGCGGACACCCTGATGAGCCAACACCAGAGCATCAATCCGCTTGTGCAGGGGTTCGGTTGCGTCAAGCGTGCGTGAACGACTCGTCATACTGCTAATGACGATGGCGAGGCACATTAGGACTTTCAGGTGCGTCACTGAAGTACCAATAGCGGCGGGAAAGTACAGGTGGGAATGCGACGCCAACGACACGGTTCGCACTGCTGCTATCTTAACACAGTCACTCACACACTGCCTCACTTCCCTCAAACGGGGGCAAAAGAAGGGCAAAAGCAAAAAACCGACTGATACACGACTGTTCATCAGATCGAGACCCCACTCCGCTCGAGCGTCGTCTTCAGTCTCCACTCCGGCATGACATCGCCTTCATCGCATCGCCTTCATCGCATCGCCTTCACAGCATCGCCTTCACAGCATCGCCTTCACAGCATCGCCTTCACAGCATCGCCTTCAC
>CAJXTM010001013.1 GCA_913061385.1 uncultured Rhodopirellula sp.
GTTCAAGAGTGATCACAAAACCGAAAATCAAAAATGCCGCTGCCGTTCCGAGTCGACCCATGTTGAAACAAAAACCTGCTCCAGTTCCCCGCATGCGAGTGGGGTAAAGTTCCGGGAAATAGACGGCATAGCCGGCATGCATGCCCAAAGTAAAGAATCCAAACACTGGCAGGGAAATCGCAAGCAGTGTGGGCGAAGTGTTGCTGGGTATCAGATACAGGAACATTAACAGCACCATCGCAAAGGCAATTACCTGATAGAAAACAAATGCTCCCCTGCGACCGAGTATGGTGGATATCCATCCAAATAGCACCAAACCCAAGCCACCGCCAATCGTGTTCAGTGTCATGCTGAGCATTTCTGCGCGTTTGATTCTTGGTTTATTCTGCTTGAGGATCTCTCGTTTTTCGTTGTCACGGATCTCCTTCTCTTGTTCGGATGCATCAGCTTGGAGGGGACTTAGGTTTGCTTCCTGAATCACGTCCTGCTGAGCACGCCTCAGCAATGCATTCTTGCCGTAGATGTGGATTCCCCAAAAAGTGACCAGACCAATGGTTGCCAGTGAGACGCCAACCACGGTCGCACGCAGGTTTTCCCGCGAGAACAAGTCGCGTAGTCGGCCGGTGGCTTGGCTGGAGTCTGTTGCAGCACGTTTTTTGGCTCGCTGCCACGATTCAGGTTCTCGCAGTTTCCAACGAATCCAGACGGTCAGAAGAGCGGGGAGTACACCGATGGCAAAGCCGATTCGCCAGCCCTCCCAACCCGCATCAGCCAGTTGTGCATTCAGTGCTGGATTGCCGATCAACATCGCAATGGTTGCAGCCGCCAGCAACGTGCCAAATACGCTTGATGCGTGGAAGATCGAACTCATCACAGGGCGGGACCGTGTCGGCATGACCTCCGCGACCATGGCTGATGCGACTGCCCATTCACCACCCACTCCCATGGCAACCAGAAAACGCAACAGAACCATTTGCCAAGGCGCTTGTGAAAAAGCACTTAGGCAAGTGAACAATGAGTAAAAAAGGATGGTGTAGATCATGGTCTTGGAGCGGCCGATGCGGTCGCTAAGAACACCAAAGAAGACACCACCGACTGCCCCACCTAGCAAGAAAAATCCGAAGGCAATGTTGTTCCATGAGGTAACCGAATCGCTGTCGGACTCAACGCCAAGCAACGCTGGCATTGCATCCCGCATTGAAGCGACAAATATCTGTCCTTCAAAGACATCGAAGACCCATCCCAATGATGCAATTAGCAGTACAAGCCATTGGTATTTAGTTATCCCCTCGTACCACTTAAGTGATGATTCGTCGTTGCTCATGGTAGGCTGGCTTGGTTGAATGGGATCTGGGCGGGAAAGGTAAGGGTGATTCAGCAATTAAGAGCGAAAGTTTGCGTCTGCATTTCTGCGAGTGACGCGACCACTTTCCGTCGCCCCTGGAATGGTCGACGCGCATGCATGGCGATTGTATTATCGATCAATGCAATGTCTCCAGCCTGCCACTCAAGGTCAAATGAAAGGTCTTCTGCCATTTGTGCGGCTGACAGTACCGCTTCGGAATTCAGTGGTGTGCCGTCACCGTGCTGGATTGCTTTGGAAGGATCATTGCGATCATCTTTCCAGCCACTAAAAGCGGCAATCAACTGATTGAAAAAGACCTTTCGTCCGCGTGAGGCTTCCATGACGGCGGGAAGAGGGGGGGAAGTGGCCTTCAGGCAGCCGTTCGCCTCCCATTGCCACGAATACTCCAATTCAGCGAGTCGTTGTTCTGCTGAGCCTCGACTATCCACGCCGAGTGTGCTTCGCCAACTTCGCCCCATGCCAGAGTTTGCGTCGTCTTCATCAGGCATCACGTTGGTATATCGCAGCCCTTTGTCTTCGCATGCCTTGGCGAACTGCGGTTGTGCGTCGCGGATACGCTCGTAAAGAACATCGGAGCGGCATAAGGGCGTTGCACCGCCCTGCTCTGCCGCAATTTCACAACTAAAAAAAATCCAGCGAGGATAGATTGGTGTCTGCGCCATCTCGTGATGGAAAAAGATTTGTACCTCGGGTGGTGCTTCGTTTGCCGAAAATACTCTATCCGTACGGTTGATGCGAACGGCATTGGAAAGAGATTCCCCGTAGGGGAAATTGGTCAGTTTGAGAGCTTGCACCATCGTATCAAAATCGACTGCACCGGTGACTGGAAAACCTCGCAACAGCACGGCACCATGCTGGTTGGCAAGATTCAACAAGTCGGCCCTCTGTGTGTTCACCCACGAGGCTGCATTAGCTAGCGACGCGTCGGTATCCGGGCACACAAGTGCGTACGGAAAGACTGTGTCGCCGTGTTGCTGTTGTTTTTTTACAGCCATCTCGACCGGACAAAGCTCACTCATCGGTTCTATTACTCATAAATCGGGAAGAATGTATTCTGTCTCTTATACACATCTCCGAGCCCACGAGACCGAGGCTGATCT
>CAJXTM010001014.1 GCA_913061385.1 uncultured Rhodopirellula sp.
GAGATCAGCCTCGGTCTCGTGGGCTCGGAGATGTGTATAAGAGACAGGCATTGCTTGGAGTACGATGAAGGGTGGCTCGTACATGTCCACACCAGTTGTCTATGGTGACTATCTTTATCTGGGCAGTTCCAGTGGGGTGCTGCGCTGCTTCAACGCAAAGACGGGTGAGAAAATCTATGAAAAGCGATTGGGGTCTGGTGCGTCGATGATTGCATCGTTGGTTGCAGGGGATGGGAAGATCTACTGTGCATCGGAAAATGGAATCGTGTACGTTGTGGCTGCCGGTCCGGAGTTCGGAATTCAGTCGCGCAACGCAATGGGGCAACCATGTTTTGCCAGTCCTGCAATCTCCGCAGGTGTGATTTATCTGCGAACCACCGGAAACTTGCTAGCAGTTCACTCGCCTGGAGAATGACGCCCCCCGTTGCTTTGTGGCCTAACCGATTAATCGTTGAGCACCATTGAATGCTGTCTCGGGAATTCGCTTTTGTGCTGCTTGTGAAACGAGACCGTGCGAATGGGATCATGCCCGGTTGGTCGTTGATAGCCGAACATTACCGTCCGGGTGGCGAGTGTTGATGCGCTGTTAAAGACAGGTAAAACGCAATAAAATATCTTGACACTGCACCGTACGCACCTCTGTGTCGGTATGCTGCTGTCTGACATTCCAGTTTCGTATTACATCTGAGATGAGGTCTAACCTTGAATTTACAATGTATCGCCCGTTCGTTCGGGGTTTTGGTTTTCCTTGGTTCCCTGAGCGGAGCGGCTTTTGGAGCCGGCGGTGAAGCTTTCACTGACCCAGCTAAGGCTGGACCTGACTTTGCACTGCAGGGCGAGTACAAGGGCACTGTTGAAACACCTGATGGAATCAAAACCTATGGGGGGCAAGTCATCGCTTTGGGGGATGGGAAATTCAGAATCGTTGGGTTTGAGGGCGGGCTACCAGGTGATGGTTGGAGTCGTGGTGATGGGCAAACCACGATGGATTCTAAGGCCGAGGATGGAAAGATTACGGCCAAGTCGGAACGTGCTGATTTGGTTATTGGCGATGGAAAAATTTCTGTGCAGGTCAACGGTCAAGAACTGGGGACCTTGAAAAAGGTTGAGCGAAAGAGCGATACGCTGGGAGCAAAGCCACCCAAGGGTGCGGCTGTTTTGTTCGATGGCAGCTCAGCTGAAAACTTTCAGGATGGAAAACTGGTTGAGGGAAAATGGCTCGGAGCAACCAATTGTGAGAGCAAAAAGAAATTGGGTGACCATCATCTGCACATCGAGTTCAGGACTCCCTTCATGCCGAAGTCATCAGGTCAGGGACGTGGGAACAGTGGGGTCTACATGCAGAGTCGTTATGAACTACAGGTGCTCGACTCATTTGGCCTCGATGGAAAGAACAACGAGTGCGGTGGCATCTACTCTATCTCGGAACCCATTGTGAACATGTGCCTGCCGCCACTTGCATGGCAGACGTATGACATCGATTTTACTGCCGCGAAATATGATGCTGATGGTAAGAAAACGAAGAACGCGCGAGCGACCATCAAACACAACGGGTTTGTGATCCACGATGATCTTGAACTCACACACGGAACGCCCGGTCGCCACGGCGAGGGGCCAGGACCAGATTCACTGTTCCTACAGAATCACAGCAATCCAGTTGTGTTCCGGAATATCTGGGTTGTGGAAAAGTAGTTTGCACGACGCAGTGGTTGAGGACATTTCACCAAGAACACGCCGGGCATTTGTTCGGTGTGTTCTTTTGTGAAATGGCCACGCTTTGGTTGTTTAAGAGCCAGTGTGGTTGTGGAAATGGCTGGATTGTAAGAGCAAACGTTCTTCCATGAGATACTTGAAATCATGGCAGCAACTATTTGCTGTTGTCAGCAGATAGAACCTGATGTCAGTTGCTGAAAGTCGTAATCTACGCTGAATCCTAGCTTTCTGGATCCTCGATGCTGCAGCTTGCAGCGGTTGAGCGAGGTACAGGGTTTCCCTTCATTGACAGGTCACGAAAAATGTCGCGTCTTTGCGGTATCGCCGTTACTCTCCTGGTGTTTCCGTGCGTCGCTTGCTCGCGTGATGAGTATGATCAAATGAATGCACAAGCCGTAACTGACGCGAATTTTGACATCGGCGACGTGGCTGTCAGTCCATTCGATGCTGGGCCTGCGACTGCAAAGCCGCTCAAACTGCTAGTCGATGTCAGCGGACAGTTCTCTCGTAAGTCGGACCGTTTCGATATCGAGACTACGGAATTGCAGGGTGACTTGCTGAAATTGGTCGTGGCTTATGGTGGTGGGTGTGAAACTCACGGATTTGTTATTTGGACTGACAATTCATTCAGCCAAGGTCGGCCAACAGCGATCAAGTTGTTCGTCGCGCATGACAGCCATGGTGACACATGCGAAGCGTTGATACCTGTCTCTTATACACATCTCCGAGCCCACGAGACCGAGGCTG
>CAJXTM010001015.1 GCA_913061385.1 uncultured Rhodopirellula sp.
CTACACGTAAGGAGTCGTCGGCAGCGTCAGATGTGTATAAGAGACAGGTCTTGGTCAGTTCTTCAACATTTTTTTGCACTTCCGTTGTACGTTGCTGAGTCTCTCGCCGAACTCGAACCACCTTTTCAAATTCTTCGACAGCCGCGTTGGCGGCGGCCCGAATCTTCTGCAATGGTTCTGCCAATTGCTCCGCACCGCTTTTATCAATCCAGAAGTAACCATCGAGGATATCGGAGGCTTTCTTTCCCAAGTCAACATACAGCCCCTCGTAGCTGTCATCTTTGTCGATTAGCTGAATCACTTCACTGCACTCAGCCATGCCGCGAACAATTTCCTTATTGCCAACTTTGAACAGCAGTGAATCAGCTTGCCCCTCAGGTGCAAGCGATTCGTTGGTAAAGGGAGTCTGCCAAATCTGAATGGCATGGTGTTTCTGCGGATCTTCCTGCGACTGAAAGCAGACCATTTCGCCGCCTTCAAAGATCGTCTGACCATGACACACCAAAGGCGTCTCAACAGTTTGGCTGATCAGGTTATACCGGAGCTGGATATAGGTACCTGACCCGGGGTTGTAGAACAGATAAAGGAAGTCCTCACCGTTTGCAGCGGCAATCGTCCGCTGGTACCGCATCCCACGGAGTCCGTGATCAAATTTCTTGTACTCACCCGTCTGCAAGTAGTATCCACCAGGAAAGATCAACCCATGATCACCGGGCAGCATCACACAGGAATGCTCAATCTCATCGAGTCGCATCGCCTGCTGAATTTTCCCATTAAAAACAAAGAATCTGTCATTTGATTCTTGGTAGGGACGAATTTTCAGCAGGACCAGATTACCGACGATGGCGTAATGGATTTCCGCGTCATCAAGGGTCTGGTCAGAATTATCGACGGGTTCAGCGTAAATCCCCTCGCCGCTGTCTGTATTGTTTTCGACCTTGATCGTCAGGTCACCGCCCACTGTTTCAACAAAGACAAGGTCTTCAATAGAGATGTGCGGATGACTCCCGTAATGATGCTGATCGCGTGTCGTCCTGACCCAGCGAAACTCATGCTGAGGCGGATCCTTGACTTCGTGTTCACTACGATTGTCAATATATTCGACGCGTTCATCGACAACTCGCCATTTAAAGGATTTAATATCCTTGGATGTTTTACCGACCTGAAACACCATGTGCAGCATCGGCCCGCTTCGAAAGAAGCGGGTGAACCGTGTATCTTTATAGAAGCGGTAGAGCTCGTTGAAGTCACTGACAAACCGTTCATCACCGATCACATCCAATTTTTTGGCGTGGAAAGTATGCTCACGGAATTGATACGCTGAAAACACATCTTCTAAGCTGACATCGGACTTCAATCCGAACTGAACGTTGTATCCAAAGACAAACTGATCACCGATCGCGACCAGATCGCGTGGTGTGCAGTTGTGTTCGGTTGTCACCCGTTCGGTTGAAATCAGAACCGTTTCTATATTGCCGAAGACATCGGCACGCAAATCGTTCAGTTTTGACAAGCGAGTGCGTAGATCAGCCGATGCATCCCGCAAACGATTGCGAAGGACTTCGTATGTCCCGGCCGCGAGTTGAGTTTCTGTCATGAAAGGTCGCCCATGGATGGTCGCCGCTGAAGCCAAAATGAAACGGGGCCCCAGCAAGTATTCAAAATGCTGTGTTCAAAGCCACTTGCCCGGCACACAAACGTGTTCGTTATGCCGTTCAAGTGGCGGAATCGTACATTTTGGTCTTAGCCTTTGAGGCCGTTCGTCCCAGCGGCTTTGCTCTGTGCGAGCAACCTGCCTGCTTTCTGGTCAACCACATTGGCCGTCCCAGCCATGCTCAATAAACCAGTCAATTGTGACCTGACATCATCTGTCGTGGCCAAACCCATCATTTTCGCGATCAGAGCCGCGATCGATAGATCTTTCACGCCGTCGGTGTCCAAGTTGAACTGTTTGACGAGCCCGGACAACTGATTTTGGAAATACTCTGCATTTCCATCAAAGAACGTATCCTTGATGTCGGTTGCAACCTTACTGTTGTAGACGAATCGGTCGATCGCCTTGCCACCTTTGACAGCGGAAGTGATCTGTTCAAAGAACTCGCCGTCGCCACCAACAATATCGATTCTTGCCGAGCGGAGAGCATCGCCGACGACGCCCGCCTGACTTTCCGCGATTCCTCGCTGAGCATCGATAGCTGCAATCTCGACCTGCTTTTCTTTATCCAACTCAAGCTTGAACTCTTCGTGGTCCTTACCAACACCATCGAGCTGCTTCATCGCTTCTGCTTTCTCAGTGATACCGGTTGCTTCGCTGTGATACTTCTCGCGTGACACATTTGCTTCGGCCAACCCCTGCTTCTCGATAGCTTCCGCTTTGGCTTCGATACCCTTGGCTTCAGCGACAGCTTTTTTCTCCAGAACACTCGCCTCAGCGGCGCCTTCTTTCTCGAGACTTGCT
>CAJXTM010001016.1 GCA_913061385.1 uncultured Rhodopirellula sp.
ACACGTAAGGAGTCGTCGGCAGCGTCAGATGTGTATAAGAGACAGCTCCTCTAAGAACGAGTTGGTTTTGGGGCAAATCATTACTTCCTCGGGTCAGGTTGGTTTGGAATCGGATGGCGATCTCACTGCTGGAGAAGGTAATTCCATGATTGCCGGTGATAATATTTCTCTTATGGCAGAGAATGGCAGCATTGGTTCTCAGGCACGACCGCTCACTATCCAGACGAAAACCTCCCAACTCAAATCCGGGACCGTCATCGGTGGATTACTGTCTGCTGCCGCAAAAGACAGCGTCTTTGTTGTTCAGCCAGAGAGTGACCTGCGGCTCCTTTCAGTGACCACCAGTTCGTCGTTGGGAGTGGTTTCGATCACGAACCAAAGTGGCAGCATCACAGACGGAAATACGTCTGATGTGTTCGAACTGAACCAATTTACTCTTGAACAGGCTGAGTTCTTGATTCAGCAGATAAACATTGTCCAGCAGAACACTGCCGAAACTACAGTGACCGCTTTCGAGGCTGCGGTGGATCAAAGTTACTTGCAGTACTGGACCATGGTTCCATCACAAGGGGCTGTTGACGAACAGACCGGTGAGTTTGTTTTGAATGCTGATGGACTCGCTTATTATAAGGCACAAGCAGCGTTGTATTACGCTGCGGAATCAGGAGATGAAAGTCCAGGTCCAGTGACGGATGAGCAAATACAGAGCTATGGCAATTTGCTCTATCAAAACAGCGTTGCTGTCTTTGCAGACAGCCTTGTCTTTGGGAACGCATGGCCCACCCTTTCACAGTTTCAATCCTACGACCCTGATTACACGTATGAAGTCTCCAGCGGGGTGCGTGACACACTAACCTATGGGGCGAATGACCTCAGTAATTCCTTGGCTATTCTGTCGCTAGATGCACTCAGTCCCGTCGGCACTGCGGTACTTGGTCCGATTAGTCCGGCGATTCAAACGACCGTGTTGGATCTCAACGCTGGGGGGGCCATTGGTGTTCCTTTCCACGTTTTGGAGATCGACTACTCTAACTTCCAAAATGGGACTCTCAATGATGAAGAGGTTGCGGTGTTGGCACAAGCAACCTCTTCAGGAGAATTACGGTTCGTTGGCCTCAACCCGAGCGGGGAACGGGTTGAATATTCCTATGGCAGTCGTCCGGAAGGAGTGACCCCGGTGGCCGTCATTGTTCGCATTGACAAGCCATTGTTCGTGGATCTTGCGGTGAATGGTCTGACGCAAGTCCAGGCGCAAGAGTCGATTAATCTGACCGAGGCAGTGGGAGACCTCAATATTCTGTATGCCGAGGGTCTCTATGACGTAAAACTGGTCTCGCAGGTCAACGTACTGAACACTCAACTGGCTGCTTCATCGGCCGAGCCTGGCTGGTCAGTTAATGCGAACGGTGTGCTTGGTTACACCAATTCCGAACTTGTTTATCAAGCGACGGATCTGTCCCTGAGTGGCCCTTTGTTTCAAATGGGAGTCATTGACAACGGAAGCTTTGAGGAACCTGTTCAGTCGGCGGGTGGTTTTACCTACAACCCCGCGACCACAAGTTGGGATTTCAGTGTCAACGATAGCGGGATCTCAAGCAACGGTAGTGGCTTTACCAACGCCAATCCCAATGCACCGCTGGGCAGTCAGGTTGGGTTGATACAGGAACAGGGCGTGATTTCTCAAAGCATTGACGGACTCGTGCTTGGGCAATCTTACAATCTCCAGTTCGATGTTGCCCAAAGAGCGAATTACCCAGTGCCGACTTTTACCGTAGAGTTGGATGGTCAGGAATTGACAACGCAATCGCCCGCGTCGACCAGTTACCAGACGGTCTCGGTACCGTTTGTGATGAATACGAGTTCATTGGAGCTGACCGATGGGCAAGACAATGAGGCCAATGCTTATTGGTATCAACAACCTCTGTTGATTAATGATAGCGCGCAATTCAGCGTCGAGTTCACCTACCAAGCAAGCGGCGACGCGGCGGCAGACGGAATCACGTTCGCATTCCAGAAGGAAGGCACCCAAGCACTCGGCGCAGCAGGCGGATCTTTAGGGTACGTAGGTATCACCGGTCCCACAGCAGCCTATCAGATCAATCTGTACGATGGACATGTTCGCGGATCAAATTTCGTGATGACAAATAGTTCACAAAACTATCTTGTGACCGGTCCCATTAACTTTAACAGCGGGAATCCAATTCAGGTTCAGCTGGTCTTCGATGTCGAGCAGCAGACCGTCATCGAGACCCTCACCGACGCGGTGCAGCAGACCAGTTTTACTCGCACCTATGATGGAGTCGATCTTGCGACGCTTCTGAGCGAATCCGCCTACATTGGATTCACCGGGGGAGATGGTGGTGCTTCATCCACGCAAAATGTGTCGGACTTCAAACTTTGGCGGGGTGAACAAAACGATTCACCAATTCTCAGCGGATTTGGAGCTGT
>CAJXTM010001017.1 GCA_913061385.1 uncultured Rhodopirellula sp.
GATCAGCCTCGGTCTCGTGGGCTCGGAGATGTGTATAAGAGACAGCATCTAAAGATGCAACTCCAGTGCTCTGGCGGGGCATGGTTTTGGCTTTCAATGGTGTTGCAGGAAGGAAAGTATTCGCCGAATGAATTCGAGAACACTAAATTGATTCGTGTCATTGACCCGCTTTTTTAGCGGGGATTTCGAAGGTCGAATGCCTTGCAAGACGCCGGGGGAAGCCGGTTATTCAAGGCTCATGCAATGACGGTTTGCCATGCTGATGCCGCTGACGATTGCACCGACGATGCCGACGAATCCCTGGTCAGTCCCACACAGAAATACATTGGGAAGGTGAGTCGTTCCGTCAAGTTGTTTATCGGGTGCTCCATAGACGGCACCGTTGTCGTGCCAGGTAAAACGCCGAATCGTTTTCGGCGTGAATACATCGGTGTCTACCACGTAACGTCGAAAGTCAGGCATGAATCGAACTGCAGAATCAACAGCCTCATCATACTGGGCTACTTTGGCGGCTTGGTATTTTTGATCGGGCAAGTTACACCAATGATCATGGTTCGCCAGTGTGGTGATGCGGATCACGCCATCGGGTAATTCCCCTTCGTCGGCGTCATAAATGTAATTGTTTGGTGAGCAGATGACGCCGGTGCGGCTGTCGCAAAGTTGTTGCTCAGGTCGCTCCCAGTGGAAATTCTTACTGTCGTTGTAGAAGACAATGGTACGATCAAAGTCGAAGTCGGTTGGCTTGCGATCCAGGATCGAGATTGACTCTATAAATGAGAGTTTGCCTGCCTTCGCAACGTCCACGCTGGTGACATCATCACACAATCTTGCTGTTTCAACGTTTCCTGCAGATGAGAGAATTCGATTTCCTGTCAGTTCAGTTCCATCGTCGAGAACCACACCTAGTGCTTGTCCGTTTTCGACGTGGATGCGTGAGACACCACTGCGGAGTTTCAATTCACCACCCAGTCCACGGAAACGACGTACCAAGTTTTTCAGGATGACTCGCACGCCTTTGAATGGGCGTCCGAATCCCTCAAGATAACAGGCTCGGAACATGATGCAGAATTGCCCGAAATCCATGTCGTTTTCGCGGGCATTTCCATACCACATCAAGGGGCAAATGAGCATCTCAATCAATAGTGGATCGCTGATGTGCTCGGCCATGACCTCGCGCGCAGATCGCATGAAGTTCGGAGCGTTACCGTCCATGTCGCTGTAATCCAGCAACGAGCCGCAGAGCGAGCGGAAGCCGTCAATCTGGTCGGGAAACTGTTTCGCAATTTCAGACTCGAGAACTTGAATATCGTTACTGAAGTCGAGTGAGACGTCCGGAAAGCGGATTGAAGATCCGACCTGTTCAGCCAGCTTGAAATCGTCCCAGCGAAATCTCAGTTGCCGGATTAATTTTGCCAAAGGACCCTTCTTGGTGCCTTTGCGGGCAAAGTTGGTCATCGCATGCAGGCCAACGTCATAGTCGCGGCCACCCGTTCGGTAAAACGAGTTGAGACCACCAATCGTGTAATGCCGCTCAAGAATGCAAACGCGTTGGTCAAAGTGAGCCAAACGGATCCCCGCCGCTAAGCCGCTCATTCCGGCGCCGATGATGATGGTGTCGTAATGATTAGTCATCCGCGTAACAAACTCGCAAGGTTTTGTGGGGGCGTGGGGTGAATCAAGGCAGGCGATTGTTCGAATCGGGCGGTTCGTTGATCGGGAGAACTAGTGGAGTGATCAGACACTTTGTACAGCGTTTCTTGCTGGGAATCGATGCTCGTGCCTCATTCAACAGACTCGATTTGCAGATCAGAGGCAAAGTGGGGCGAAAATCCAGCTTGGAAAGGGTAATCGATACCTGCTAAATGCTGTACCGCTGCTTCACCTCGCGGGTACCGATTACCCCCGCTCCGCAAGGTCGGGGGACGGTGATGGGCCGATTCACGGTATTCCGCTCCAAGAATAGGTGAAGTGATTCGCAGCAACAATCACTTTTTAACCGATATTTGAAAGCGTTTTGGTGAAAACTTATCTCTGAAGCTTCTTCAATGCTACGAAACGGTTCGCTCGTGAACAGAGCGCCGCGTCAAATGGATGCTGGAATTTTAAAGGTGAATCGGTTAGCATCGCGGTCCCACCGTCGCGAAGAACTGTCGGCCATGTGGTTTGACCTGAGTTCTGTTGACTGCGAAAGATGTCCCGTGAACGGGATTCTTGGTTCGTTGTCGTCTTGGGGTTGGCAGCCGTTGATAGTCCAGCTATCCGGCCGCGGCCTTTTACCGCGATTGATGAACTTGCATTTTGGGTGCACACAAACTTGCTCGGTCAAATGAGCAGGGACATTTAGCTCCGCAGGTTGTTGTCAGAGAGGTCTGTCTGGGGGCGGTGAAATGGAGCTGTCTCTTATACACATCTCCGAGCCCACGAGACCGAGGCTGATCTCG
>CAJXTM010001018.1 GCA_913061385.1 uncultured Rhodopirellula sp.
AGATCAGCCTCGGTCTCGTGGGCTCGGAGATGTGTATAAGAGACAGGAACATAAGCTCACTGGTTGTTGGTCGGCGACGTTCGAATAGGCGTGGTCAAATGCTTTCCACTTCAGTATCTCTACAAACGGGCGGTGAGTGGCGGTTTTTGTCCATGCGGGATAACATGGCGGTTCCAACATCGGCCATCACATGGATAGATCGGCCAACAAATAATTATTGAAAATGATAAGTCATGACTGATTTCTTTGACTCGCGGTATCCTTCGATTGAGCATCTTCGGGAACGAGCTAGAAAGCGGATGCCGCGTTTTGCGTTTGAATATCTCGAAGGTGGCTGTTTTTCCGAGGTCAATCTGCGACGGAATACTAATGAAATCCGCGAGATTCAACTGCGTCCGTATTACTTGCGAGACTACGCTGGCTCGAATCTTGAGACCGAGTTATTTGGGCAAACCAGAAGCGCACCATTCGGAATCGCTCCCATTGGGTTGCAGGGAATGATGTGGCCCAAAGCCACCGAGTATCTGGCCCAAGCTGCTTTTGCAGAAAATGTGCCTTTCATCCTCAGCACGGTTGCGACGGCCAGTATTGAGACCGTTTCAGAAATTACCGAAGGGAATTTCTGGTTTCAACTTTATCATCCGGTTGAAGATGAGCTGAGAGACAAACTGCTCGATCGAGCCTCCGCGGCAGGATGTCAGGTGCTGGTGATTCTGGCCGATACGCCTACCTTTGCATGGCGGCCCAAGGAGATTCGCAACGGTCTATCGATTCCTCCTAAAATGACATTGCGTAACATCGCTCAAATGACGACTCGACCTGCGTGGTCACTTGGGCAACTCGCCGCCGGTGTGCCAGAGTTTAAAACCATGAAGCCTTACATTCCCAAGGGCCTCAGCATGAAGCATCTTGGACTCTTCATGAATAAGACCTTCTCAGGCAGGCTCAACGCAAAAAAAATCGAAGCGATACGCGAAAAATGGAAAGGCAAGCTTGTCGTGAAGGGCATCGTCAACGAAGAAGACGCTGAAAAGGCGATCGGGCTCGGGGTGGATGGAATTATCGCTTCTAACCACGGTGGACGCCAATTAGATAACGGACAATCGACTATCCAACCGCTCACGGAATTGGCGAAGAAATTTGGTGACCGAACCACGATGATGATCGATAGCGGTTTGAGATCCGGACCCGATATTGCCAACGCGTTGGCTAGCGGTGCCAAGTTCTGTTTCATGGGACGTTCGTTCATGTACGGCGTCGGTGCCTTGGGAAAGAACGGAGGGCATCACACGATCGCGATGCTGAAACGCCAGGTCCAACAGGTCATGGAGCAACTGGCCTGTGAGAATACCAGCGACTTTCCAAAACATTTGATTAAATAAATCACGTGGATTGGTAGACTCTGGAATCATCGATTCGGCAATATCTCGCCGAGGACCAGAGTCACGCCGAGGACCAGCGTCACGCCGAGGACCAACGTCACACTGAAACCCTGCCGGCGTCGCAATGAATGCTGGCGGTTTGCTGTAAGTTCGTAGAAGTACAGTTCACTGCGTGACGTTGGTATTGACCTTTTGCCGCAACGCAGAACTTTGTCCCATTTCATGCCAATACTCGACACCTTCGTCGTCTGGGTGCCAGCACAGGCAAACTGCTCGGCGATTGATGACGGCAGGGAAGTCCACGCAACCGTCGAACGGCATGTGAGGCTCGAGACCTAGTGCATTTAATTCGCGAATGCACGCCGCTAATTGTTCTTCTTCACCCTGCAGTGAATCACGAATGTCCGCGAGTTCTTCTTGGTGTTCAGGTTGGTCAATGGTGTCGGCCAGCCGGTCAATCACACGCAAACGCTCTCGCTGTCGCTCCACCGTCTCATTCAACTTCTTCATGTCCGCAACAATACGGCGAACCAACGGTAGTGTCTTGGATGCTGTGTCCACCGTGAACGGTTCACCCACTTTCGAAGGGGAGTGTTCGTCGGATTTCTGTATGGCACGGACCATGTTAGTTCAGTTGGCTCGGGGACTGGACAAATGAATCAGAGCAGCGGGATCGATAAGATGTGAATGAGGCGGGCAGGCCGCGGGTCTCGCAACATTCAATCCACCTCCATTAAGACGATAGGGGCGGGCAAAGGGTTCTCGTAATCAGGTGAAGGGGCGTCTGTTTCTGAATCAGGCCGGGAAATTACCAGAGTTCAGGGAACTCGTCTGTTGTGATGATACGCGGAAGAGAAGCAGCGGCAAGGTGTCGCGATTGAACGAAGGACTGGGCAAGTGTCCAGTTGCAGTGCTGCCCGCTGATTGGCACATGCTCCCCAGAATGCGGTGTCTGTTGGCCCGTTGGGGTGGTTTCGGGTTGGTAAACCTTAGGAAATGCTTGCAAATGAGAGAGGCTGTCTCTTATACACATCTGACGCTGCCGACGACTCCTTACGT
>CAJXTM010001019.1 GCA_913061385.1 uncultured Rhodopirellula sp.
AGATCAGCCTCGGTCTCGTGGGCTCGGAGATGTGTATAAGAGACAGACCCCGGACCGGTTTCGAATATGTCATTGCACCACGCGATCTCACCGGTTGTTTGGTAAAGATAGTCGATCACTTCGATGAACGAAGCGTGGTAATCAAAATGTGGGAGAGGGTCATTGTGATTGAAAAGGAGATCGATGCTTGGGGCGGAGCAAAAGAGCGCCCTCAGTTTTGTATCGATCTGAACGTAAACTTTGGCACCCTGTTTTTTGAGCTCGTTGGCAACGCGGACGAATTGGATTGCGTCACCCAGACCCTGTTCTGGGTAGAGCAGAATTGTTTTGTTCTCAATCGTTTCACCTTTCCATGTTGGTGCATCGGTCGAGGGGCGGTACATACCCGGAAACTTCCATCGCCAGCGGTACTCTGGCCACCCGGTTTCGTAGTTGCCCAGAAGCAGATGAATGACACCAATGTTGCGATGTAGTTCTGCTTCACCCGGGTGATGCTTGAGGCCTTCTTGGTACCATTTCAATCCCCGCTCGATTTCGCCTGTCCAAATCCAAAGGGTTCCGCGATTTCTAAATGCGGACAGGTAATTTGGTTGTTGTGAAAGTGCTGTGATGAAGCACTTCTCCGCGTCATCAATACTTCCAAGCATGCGAAGCGAATTGCCGAGATTATTCCATGCGATTGGAAAGCTGTTTCGTATTTTCAATGCCTTGCGGTATGACTCCGTTGATATTTCGAATTGCCCTCGATCAAACTGTAGGATTCCCAGAAACACCCAGGCATCGGCGTCTCGAGGGTTGGAGTCGATGACCTGTTGATAGGTCTGTTCAGCCTGGTCGAGGTTACCAGCCTGATGTTGTTGCCATCCCTGTTGCAAAAGGATTTGGTCGTTGGACATCTGCCGCACCTTTGCGTGGAATAAAAAAAAGCGACACGTTGGGTAACGTGTCGCTCTTGTGTTTCAAGCTGATGGATGTTGTGAAAATTCACCGCGTGATTTCTGGCTAATCCAAGAAGCCAACGAGATCTTGGCTGCGGCTTGGTTGCTGCAATTTGCGGACAGCTTTTGCCTCAATCTGTCGGATTCTCTCTCGTGTTACCTTGAAGATATGTCCAACTTCCTCGAGCGTGTAACTGTATCCGTCACCGAGGCCGTATCGCAGTTTGATGATTTCCCGCTCACGATAGGAGAGTGACTTCAGTACGTTGCTGATACGATCCCGCAGCATTTCCTGAGTTGCACCGATCTGAGGGCTTTCCGCAGTTCCGTCAGGCAGAAGGTCACCAAACTGGCTGTCTTCACTGTTGCCGACAGGTCGGTCGAGTGAGATCGGAAATCGGCTCATCGTTAGAACGCGACGTGCTTCTTCGACAGTCACGTCAGCGCGACGAGCGGTCTCTTCGATCGTCGGTTCGCGTCCCAATTCCTGAAGCAGTTGTCGGGCAACGTTCCGAACCCGACTCATGGTTTCGACCATGTGAACAGGGATACGAATGGTACGGCTTTGGTCAGCGACAGCCCGGGTGATTGCCTGACGAATCCACCAGGTGGCATACGTGCAAAACTTGAAACCGCGGCGATATTCAAACTTGTCGACGGCACGCATCAGTCCCGCATTGCCTTCCTGGATCAGGTCCAAGAATGAAAGACCTCGGTTACGGTATTTTTTGGCAATCGAAACGACCAATCTCAGGTTTCCTTCGCTAAGCTCGCGTTTGGCCTGCTGGTACTCGGCGTAAACCGTGTTCAGCATTTTTACGCGATTGCGAAGAGAGGTAGGTGTTTCTTGGCAAGCGGTCAGAATTTGACGTCGCTCGTGCAACAATTCTTCGCGGATTTCGCGTCCGTGCTTCGTACGCTTCTGTGCTGAAATCTCGCGGTCAATCTCGCTGAGCCGAACAGAGAACTTTGCCAGCAGATCGATACGTGTTTCGATACGCTGTGTCCGCAGTCCGAGTTCTTCGATCAGGCGAACAGCACGACGACGACGACGGGCGAGCGAACGCCACGCTTCCGCACGCCGACGCTGGGAAGCGCTCTTGCTGAGCGAAACCTTCCAGTCGTGTCGATTACGTCGAAGCAGCGTTTGCAGTGTTCGGAGGTTGTGCGGAAGCCGCCCAATGATCTGCTCTTTCTCAAGTCGGTCAGTGACCGAGACTTGAACCGTACGATCGAAGGGAAGTTGGCTGCGATAAACCTTCTTGAGTATCTTGTAGGCTTCGACGAGAACGAAATGATTTTCCAGAAGTTTGGTCCGGAAACGGCGACGAGTTTCCTCGATCCGCTTAGCCAATTCAATTTCCTGCCTTCGAGTCAGGAGCGGAATCTCGCCCATCTGAGTCAAGTACATTCGGACCGGGTCGTCAGACCATGATTCGCTCTCATCCTGTCTCTTATACACATCTGACGCTGCCGACGACTCCTTACGTGTAGAT
>CAJXTM010001020.1 GCA_913061385.1 uncultured Rhodopirellula sp.
CGAGATCAGCCTCGGTCTCGTGGGCTCGGAGATGTGTATAAGAGACAGCCGGTAGGGCTTCCCGCGCAAAGGGCACTTGATGACGGTGCCAATGCCGCACCACACCGACTGCCACCTGTCTCGAATCCATTCGATCCAGATCTTTTCAATCGCCGTTTTCATGCGGCCAAGTCAGACTGATCACGGGTATCAGGATTTCTGTGTACCGCGTGCAAGTGAATTTCTCATTGATCTGAATCTGAAGTTGCTTCCGGCTCGTTCACGCTGGACGGACTCGCATGTAATTGGACTCGAATATAAGTTGATTCGGAGTCTCTGCTGTGGTCTCTGCCGTGTTCAGGTAAACGCCGTGTTCAGGTAAAATCTGGGCTGGAACTTCGATTGCCCCTGTTTGGAGACATATTGATGCTGAGTTGGCCTTCGAGCGTCAAAGCATTGTTGATTATCGCATCCAGTTTCTGGCTGGCTGCTGGGTGTGAAAGCATCGTTGCGCAGACATCTACTAATGCAAAATCCGCTAACAGTCCCTTTGAACAGTGGGACAAAGACAGCGATGGTTACTTAAGTCAGGATGAGTTTCCAAAGCGATTCCCCGCGGGCTTGTTCAAGCAGATTGATAGGGATGGCGATGGACGGCTTTCCAGACAAGAGGATGACAGCTTTCGTGCCGGTCGTCGTACCCTCGGCAAGGGTGATGGAAACAGAGGTGCAAAGGGCAAAGAAACTGGAAAAGATCGCAACCGCTTACCTCAAGGTGCAACCGTCGACCGGAATCTCGTTTATGAAAAGGTTAGTGGCAGAGACCTGCCGCTCGATTTGTACCGGCCTCAGTCAAACACTCCTTCACCTCTGGTGATCTGGGTACATGGAGGTGGTTGGAAAAGTGGTTCGAAAGCTGGCGGGGGACCTGCCGTTTTTCAATTGCTACAGCGTGGTTACGCGGTCGCATCCATCGAATATCGTTTAAGTGGTGAAGCGATTTTTCCCGCAGCGATCGAGGATTGTAAGGCTGCTGTAAGTTTCCTGAGGTTACATGCAGAAAAATATAGTCTCGATCCAAACCGATTTGGTGTGTGGGGTTCTTCTGCAGGTGGCCACTTGGTGTCCTTGTTGGGAACCACGAATGATGTGGATGATTTTGATACTCATCCAGTGACTCACGAGGCTTCGTCCAGTGTTCAGGCTGTTTGCAACTGGTATGGGCCGAGTGATTTTCTGCGCATGAACGATTTCCCTAGCAATATTAATCATGATGGTGCTGATTCACCGGAGTCTCGTTTTATCGGTGCTCCGATTCAGAAGAATCCCCAGAAAACACTGCGGTCCAATCCTGCTGCCTATGCCAGTGAAGGAGACCCTCCCTTCCTGCATCTTCATGGAGATAAGGATCAGTTGGTGCCATTCAACCAGAGCGAGATATTGCATGCTGCGTTGAAGGCATCAGGTGTCGAGACCACGTTGCATAAAGTGGTTGGTGGAGGTCATGGATTTGGTGGTGCCGGGGAAAGTCGCGAAGAACTGATTGAAAAATCGATCCGGTTTTTCGATTCAAAACTTCAGCTTAAATCGCCTTGAGTATCCCACTGCTGGCATGGTGGTAGAGCACAAGATCCTAGCAGTAGTCCTGATTGAAACGCAGCCTAGTTCTGACGCTGTTCAAGGATGGCATTCGCAAACGCTTCACCCATGACAGCGAAGGTTTTTGCGCAGCCAAGGTAGTGGTAACCGGCATTGGACGCACCGCGTTCCCATTGAGCACGCTCTGCTGCAGTGATTAACTCGGACTCGTATTTGGTCACGAAATCGTTTTGCTGCTGAGGTGTCATGTCTCCATCTTTGTTGGCGTGGTTCTTGTTTTCTGTCCGAAGTAAGTACCGCATCTGGCGAATTTTTCCTCGTTTGTCGTCAATCGCGGCGAGAGCTGCGTCCCAGAATTCAGCCGTCTGGATTGGTGTTACCAATCCTTTCAGATCAGGGATGTCAGCCGTGGCTGCCATTGCATTTCGAAATGCAGCATTTTTTTCATTGGGATTCTTGCCGCCGACCCCCATCACTCCAATCACCACTGGCAAGTCAGGAGTACCGAGTTCTGTGCGAACATCACGGATTAGGTGCCCGAGGTTTTGGGTGTAGGTCTCGAAGCGATTAGTGGAGTTATCGTCTGCTGTTTCTGGGTAGACGCTGCGATTCACCATGTCGTTGAAACCTTGAAACCAGACAAAACCAGCGATTTCATAGCCCTGTGCAGAATCATAATTGGGACAAATTCGGGCGATGTCTGACAACACGAATTTGACGTGTTCGATCATCAGACGGTAATAATGGCCCGCGTTCTCCGGAGTATTGCGGTCCCGCTCGCGGTCGTTGGCGGATTGCTGGTAAGGCTCCGCACTGGGCGGGCGATAGTCATAGAACAGCGACTTTCCACCCCAT
>CAJXTM010001021.1 GCA_913061385.1 uncultured Rhodopirellula sp.
GAGATCAGCCTCGGTCTCGTGGGCTCGGAGATGTGTATAAGAGACAGCCCATGCCGTGATCATGATGATGATCGCCACCTTCTGGCTCTTCATCAACGGGAATGTCTACGACCAGCGATTCGGTAGTCAGTAGCAGTGACGCAACGCTTGCGGCATTCGTCAACGAAGCCCGAACCACCTTGGCAGGATCAACGATGCCCGCAGCGAGCAAGTCACAATATTTTTCGGCGTTCGCATCGTAACCATCCGTTTTGCCCTTCATTTGGACAACACGATTGGCAACAACCGCACCATCAAGCCCCGCATTGTTAGCAATGGCCTTGAGGGGTTGATCGAGGACTTTCCGAATGATTCCGACACCGAGCTGGGCGTCACCTTCGGTAGCTTTCTCGAGCTTTTCGACGGCTTTGCGACAGCGTAGCAGAGCTGTTCCGCCACCAGCCACGATTCCCTCTTCAAGGGCAGCCTGCGTTGCCGCACGAGCATCGTCGATAAGAGCCTTACGCTCCTTCATCTCAGTCTCGGTGGCAGCACCAACGTTGATCTGAGCAACACCACCGGCCAATTTGGCCAGACGTTCCTGCAGCTTTTCTTGATCATAGTCGCTATCGGTTTGACTGATCTCACGACGAATCTGCTCGACTCGGCCTTCGATGTCCGCTTTCTTACCAGCACCGCCCACGATCGTGGTCGCTTCGCTAGTGATTCGAACTTTCTTGGCTCGACCCAGGTCCTTCATTTGGACGCTCTCGAGGTCAATTCCGAGATCTTTGAAGATCGCTTTTCCAGCAGTCAGGACAGCGATGTCCCCGAGGATAGCTTTGCGGCGATCGCCGTAACCGGGTGCTTTGACAGCACATGCGGTGAGGATGCCACGCATTTTGTTGACAACCAGAGTCGCCAATGCCTCACCCTCAACATCCTCTGCAATGATCAGCAAGGGCTTCTTTGCCTTGCTGATTGCTTCGAGAAGAGGAATCATTTTCTTATTGTTGGTGATCTTCTCTTCGAACAACAGAATGTGACAGTCTTCGAATTCGACACTCACATCGTCTTGGTTGGTGACGAAGTGTGGCGACAGGAAACCGCGGTCGAACTGCATGCCCTCAACCACGTCGACATAGGTCTCATTTGAGCGACCTTCCTCAACTGTGATCACACCATTCTTGCCGACTTTCGTGAAAGCATCGGCAAGCACGGCACCAATGCCTGGATCGTTATTGCCAGCGATGGTCGCGACCTGCCGAATCTGGCTTTTGTCTTTCTCACTCACTGGCGTCGCCAATTTGGCGATCTGTTCAGTCGCTGCGTCAACAGCTTTGCCAATGCCCCGTGAGAGAGCCATCGGATCAGCACCGGTAGCCACCATTTTCAGACCTTCGCGATAAATTGCCTCGCTCAGAATCGTGGCGGTCGTTGTCCCGTCACCGGCGACATCGTTGGTCTTGCTAGCCGCTTCTTTCACGAGCTGGGCACCCAAATTCTCAAATGGGTCATCCAGTTCAATGTCTTCTGCTACGGTCACTCCGTCCTTGGTCACCTTAGGCGACCCCCAGCCCTTGTCGAGAACAGCATTGCGTCCTCTGGGGCCGAGTGTACTACGGACGGCGCGAGCCAATTTGCTGACGCCGGCCAAAAGTGGGCCCCTTGCGTCGTCGTCGAACACGATTTGCTTTGCCACGACGTGATTCTCCTGTGGTTCGTCAGTGTTCTTCCTCAACTCGCTATGGCAGATGCCCAAGCGAACCGAAGAGGGGAAATTTCTGTATAGGGATCAGTCGACGGGCCATTCTCAGGTATCCGCCTAACTGGACGTTGTGTGCACATCGGTGGCAGTCGCCATCGATTCCCGGCCCTGTGTAGCAATGCGTGTGCCGATCGTAAAAATTTAGTTGCAAATCATTGCAAGCAAAAGAGTTAGGCAAACCAACGGATCCACTTACTGGCCACCGCCAGAGCTGTGGGTGTCAGCCTGACAGCGATATTGCCTCGAGTTTGCTTGAGCAGCACCACGACGGTGCCTTACCCGATCATGCAGGCCAAATCGTGCTTCAGGGAACGCAAAATGCCCGCAAAACATTACCTAAAATGAACGTTCCCACTGCAGCACTGACAGGTCACCGGACAATTTCGCCATTTCCACCCACGCGACAGAGGCTGATTCTGACACAGGCCCCCCAAACAGATGCCCCTTCGACAGGCCCACCAGAGCTTGCATACGCATCGCGGGCTAAATTCTGCTGGGAAAGACGGAAACTTGGTTTTCACGCTCGCTTCCATCTCGCCTGCCGGGAGCTCCGACGTCACATGCAAACCGCAACGCGACACAACTGGGCCTAAATTCAGACGCCATGGCGCCTGAATTTAACGGTGACGTGGTGATCCAGCACGCCGCCGGACTCCCTTGCAAGCAAAGAGAAACAAGGATTGACT
>CAJXTM010001022.1 GCA_913061385.1 uncultured Rhodopirellula sp.
ATACTGGTGTCTGGCATGAACGCACCTGGTTTTTCGGTCCCGCATGGAGTCTTCAGGACTACGAGATTTTTCTGGTTCCATTGCTGGCGGTTCCTCAGGTCACTCACTATGTCCTTGATGGCTTCATTTGGAAGCGGAAATCGCGTGAGGCGATGGTTTGAGTTTGTGACTCAGGTAATGATTTACGCTACTGGGCTTACTTGGGTGCGGCAGAGGGTCCGCTGCATTTTGACTCTCTCGGCAAACGACAGAAATCATCGGTTGCCCGTATTTAGAGGTAAAATCTTCACTGATTTCTTGACTTGCTAGTTTTCTGACACATCCTTCTGGTGGACGCGTGTTAACACTCCTCCTGCACGGGGGCGGTGGTGCCGCTTCAGTCTTACGGATGTGGGTCTCTGAAAAGGTTCTCCGAAACCGCAAACCGACCGCGAGGTTGGGACGCAAAGCCACAGGTCTCTTTGAGATGGCTGGGCTACCTAAATTGAACCTATTCCTTAGTGATTGACTCTCACGTTTTCGCGTTGAGCGTTTGATCGCGGAGATCGTAATGAAGCACTCCCGAAAAATTCGAGCAGAGGAACATTCTGCAACGCACTTCAATTTTCATCAGACGCAGATGTCTGTTGGGTTGGCACTACTACCACCCGAATGTCGAGGGCGTGAATCTGTTTCCATCTTGCGACGGACCATGCCTGAACGTGTGACGTCTGGAAGTCAAACTGCTGCTACTGTAGGTTCCGGTCGCTTTGGAGTCAGTTGTTTCTTGTTGGGGACAAGGCTGATGACTCCGCTTCTGGTCGACTTCCGTCGCCACGGGGGACGCTTTTCTTGTTCTGGTAACCGAGTGGCGGAACCTCATGAAAAAAACACAGTCGGTGTATCTTTTCATGAAACAAGGGAATCATTTTTTGGGAGATTAAATAGCACGGTCTTGGAGGTGTCAGCCTGATGCATACCAATCACATCACCGGTGACGATTCAAGCCAGAATCCTTTTCTCCCAACTCAAGCAGAAGGTGGCAACTCAGTTGGTGGTAACGTCAAGCGGGCTGATGGCAGCTTGGAGAATGGAATGGTGGCTCTTCAGGAATGTCTTGCCGATCCTCAGGCGTTTTTGAAACGCACGCGAACACATCTTCAGGCGATCACAAATACCGCGACTGAGTACGGCGAAGTTACTGCTGACGATTTTGGTTCAACCGGTATTCTACGAGAAACGGATGGTTCGCAACGAATGCAACCATTTGCGATTCTTGCTCCGTTCGAGCAACGATGGGGCCAGGATGTCAAACCGGATGCTGACAAAGAGGGTTTGCGAAGCACGGTGTCTGGCAGTTCAGACCACTCCGTGTTGAGAGAGTTCGTGCCATTTGTGTCTCCGCCTTCGGTCAGCGAACGGTTTGCTATGAATGCAAGGAGGGGAATATCCACGGGTTCGATGTCTGACCCGAGAAACCCGCGTGCCGAGCACCAAGATGCAGACTGGAGAGTCGCGAACGCCTTCGACCGCAACGCCTACTATGGCCCGACTGACTTTGGGTACATGCCGGATGATGCAGAATTTTCTATCCCCGCGAACCTGTGCTCAAGTATTGAAGATCATCGTATTGATGCATTCTGCAATTTCACGCCGCTGAGTGAGTTTGGCACACACCGAGTCTCCCCGGTTCGTGTTTTGAGTTATTCAAAGCTGCATTTAGCCAATAAAATTCGTCAAAATTGAAACGCGGGGCCTCCGACGGTATTGGCTTTTCACTGATGGGTGGGAGACGGTTGTTGTTTCGGTTTTCAGTTTCATTGAATAGCGTTGATGGGTTTGTAGTTGAAAGCAGTCGGAACCGGCATCGACGGTGGTTGGGTGGCCGTTCATACTTAGCGTTTCACCAGCCCGAGATTCGATGCGGCCAATCAGATGCATAAGTTCCTTTTGTTGCAGGTCCGAGATCAGCATGACGCAATGTTGCAGCAGGAGGTCGATTGTTTTTCAGATTCGTTGCAGTGTGATCCCACGCAGATCACGGTGTTCGATTTACTGTCTGGTTGCCCGACTATCGAGTATTTCTTGAACTTTGATGTTGTGTTGCTTGGTGGCAGCGGAGATTATTCCGTTGCAGAGGGGGGCGAGTGGATGCCGCCTGCGTTTCAGGCGATGCGCGAGCTATGCGAAATTGGAGTCCCAACGTTCGCATCGTGTTGGGGCTTTCAGGCGATGGCGGCTGCTCTCGGTGGTGAAGTGGTCACAGATATGTCACGGGCAGAACTGGGGACGGTGGAAGTGTTCCTCACCGATGAGGGGATAGCAGATCCGCTGTTTGGCTGTCTGGAGCAGTGTTTTCTTGCTCCCATGGGGCACCAGGATCGTGTGCTTAAGTTGCCTCCCAACGCAATTCGCACTGTCTCTTATACACATCTGACGCTGCCGACGACTCC
>CAJXTM010001023.1 GCA_913061385.1 uncultured Rhodopirellula sp.
ACGTAAGGAGTCGTCGGCAGCGTCAGATGTGTATAAGAGACAGGTTGCTAAATGTGAACGGGGTAATCGCTTTTGAACCGATTCTAGGCACGTACAAGATCGTTGGGCAACTGCTTGAAATATGCAAACAAGGGATGGTGGAGGTTCGGTGAGCCGACTGTGTGACTGTGTGACCGTGCGACGGATGTTTGTTGCGTGGGTCCCGGTTCTTCAGACACTCTCAAGCACCTTCGACAGGCAAATAGCATTGGTTCTCTTCTGCGTCCTGAGAGAGTCGGCATCGGTGAATCGAAGGCGACAAAATATTTTGGTTGCTGCTGCGTTCCTTGATATCGATTGTGTTCGTTATCATGAAATGCCACGACGCGGTGTTCAGGTTCGCGCCTCGCGGGAAAGAGCCTTGTGTACGGGCTAGAAGCATCTTCTAAATGGAACCAAATCCGGTTAAGGCTTTATGCAAAGTAAGCAAGATGATGTGATTGGGCAGGTGGCGGCAATTGTTCGCTCCAGATTGGCTGGCCAAGGTGCGGGGCATGGATATGATCACATCCAGCGGGTTTGGAACACTGCACGTACCCTGCAGGCCAAGAGTGGCGGGGATTTGCTGGTGATCGAACTAGCGGCGCTGTTGCACGACCTCGGAGACGCAAAATTTCATAATGGCAGGGAACGCAGCAAGGAGTTCGCGTCTTTGATATTGAAAGAACTTGGCGTTGAACAGACAATCATTGAGCATGTGGGAACGATTGTTGACAACATTTCGTTCCGTAAACGAGAATCCGCGGAGCCGCTTTCGCTTGAAGGGCAGGTGGTTCAGGATGCTGATCGGCTAGATGCTCTTGGGGCCATCGGCATTGTCCGCACGATTGAGTTTGGGGCGGCTTTTGATCAGCCGTTTTACGTTCCGAATGGTGAGTCACAGAAGTCAGGGATCGGGCATTTTCACGAAAAACTTTTCAAATTACGCAACCTGATGAACACTACTGCAGGCCGCGAACTCGCCCAGGAAAGAGAAGATTTTATGCGTGCATTCATTGCTCAGTTTGAGAGTGAGTGTGCAGGCCAAGGCAACCTGAATTAGTTGCTCAACAGTCGGGTCATTGAGACTGCACGATACTCATAGGTATTTCGCGATTGTCGATCTGCGCCGATGATCGATCAGCGGCAATGCGGCGAATTTTCTGAATTCCCAGCGGGCTGCGATTTAAGGGCGCGCTTCGGCCGGATGTCTTGAGTTGTTCTAAGAGTGTCTGCAGTTCGGCCCTTTTTTCGGGGGCTTCGAAATACAGATTACTTGTTTCCCCCGGATCGGACTTGAGATTGTAAAGTTGTGCGGGAGCCTTAGGTGCATTCTCTTTTAGCGAATACTGACTGAGTGGTGGACGATCGTATTGGTTGCCGCCCGATCCGGTGTGGTCGAGTAGTTTCCAATTTCCCTTTCGGATCTGGAACTCCCCGCGGAAGCTTTGGGTTAGCAGATGCGGTCGAATTTGCAGCGTTGGGTCATCAATACCTAACATGGCGGGCATGATATCGAAACTGTCCCTGGCATCCTTGTCTTTCAGTGCGTATCCGGTCATTGATGCTAATGTCGCAAACACATCGGTGGTGTTTGTCATTTGTGCAGAAATTTGAGCGGGTGGGATGATGCTTGGCCAACGTGCGATCATGGGAACCCTATGTCCACCTTCCCAACCGTCCCGTTTCATGCCGCGATATCCACCCGACGCATCGTGCTGATGGTCACGACGCATCCAATCAACATGCAATGTCTCAGCTCCGTTGTCCGCATTGAAAATGACCAACGTGTTGTCGTCGATCCCGAGGTCCTGAATCAAGTCCAGGACGCGTCCTACCAGAACATCAAGTTCCCATACAAAATCGCCACGTGGGCCAGCCTTGGTCGCGCCAGAAAATTCGGGTGCTGGCAAAACCGGAGCGTGGGCAATTTGGGTGGATAAGACTGCAAAAAATGGTTTGTCTGAGTTTGTTGATCGATGGCGTTTAATGAACTGCTCTGTCTTTGAAAAGAAGAGTAGGTCGGCGTTAATGAAGTCGTAGCCAGGTGATTTCCAGCCTTCGTCATTGTCCCAAAGCCATTTCCCTCCCAGATTGGGCAAAGTGCTTCGTTTATGTCGCTGGTTTGCCGGTTGCTCGACCATCCCGTTCTCAATATAGATGTAGAGTGGGTCGGTGTTGGGGCAGTTTGGGGTCACAAACGACTCATCAAATCCACGTGCATTTGGACCATCGACAAGGGGAGTGCTTTTGTCATAGTCAATTAACAGTGAATTTTCGAAACCACCTCCTAGACGTTTGTTGTTCTCGTCGTACCAAGTGAGGCCGAGATGCCACTTGCCAAAGACTCCTGTGTGGTACCCCTGTCTCTTATACACATCTGACGCTGCCGACGACTCCTTACGTGTA
>CAJXTM010001024.1 GCA_913061385.1 uncultured Rhodopirellula sp.
GATCAGCCTCGGTCTCGTGGGCTCGGAGATGTGTATAAGAGACAGCTGTTGGGATGCGGCACAACTCATGATCTGAGGGCCAGAAATGACATCTGAAGCCCATTTTTACCGTGTTTTGGAGGGCATAAACCGCCCATTGGCCTCGACGATTCCGGTTGAGTCCTGCTAAATTGCGGAGCTTCCCGCGTTGCGACTCCCTCATTGTCTGCCGCGGCCTTGGTCTGGCGGATGTGCATGCTGTCAGATTGATCGAAGAAACAAGCATCGAACTGCCTCAAAAAATACAACGCATCCGTGATTCTGATCCTCAAGAGTAATGCGACCGACGACCAGATTGACCACGTTTTGGAACGGGTCGAGGCGATGGGATTACAGCATCACCTGAGTCGAGGTACCTTCCGCACCATTGTGGGAATCATTGGCGATGAGGAAAAGCTTCGGCAAGAGCCGATGCGGGCGATACCAGGTGTAGCGAAGGTGATTCCTGTCTTGCCGGCCTATAAATTGGCCTCCAGAGATGCTCATCCCGAATCGAGCGTGATTGATGTTTCTGGCGTGAAAATCGGTGGTGGTAATCTCGGTATGATCGCAGGGCCATGCAGCGTCGAAGACCCTGAGCGTATGTTTCGCATTGCGGAGTCGGTCTGTAAGTCAGGTGCCAACCTGTTTCGCGGTGGAGCATTTAAACCCCGAACAAGTCCCTATGCTTTTCAGGGTATGGGTGAAGAAGGTTTGCGTTTACTGCGTCAGGTCGGTGACAAATTTCAAATTCCCATCGTGACAGAGGTGACGGACCCCAGACTGGTCGAGCTGGTCAGTGGTTATGCAGACATGCTGCAGGTTGGTGCTCGAAATATGCAGAATTTTGCGTTGTTGATGGAAGTGGGGAAGTCGGATCGCCCAGTTCTGTTGAAGCGGGGGATGAGCGCGACGATCAATGATTTGTTGATGTGTGCTGAATACATTCTTTCACAGGGAAACAGCAATGTTGTGCTCTGTGAGCGCGGCATTAAGAGTTTTGACTCTGCAACGAGGAATCTGTTTGACGTGGCCGCTGTGCCAGCAGTGCAGGCTCTGTCTCACCTTCCGATCATCGTTGATCCTTCCCACGCGACAGGACGCCCAGACTTGATACCACCCTGTGCTCTCGCAGGTTTGGCTGCGGGCGCAGATGGTGTACACATCGAAGTCCACGACTGTCCTGAGGTTGCGAAGAGTGATGGCCCTCAGGCACTTTTACCCGAACAATATGATGAGTTGGCAAGTCAGATGAAATCACTTGCCAGCTTGCTTGGAAAAACGATTTCACCGCTTCCGGAGACTTTGGTTTGAGCCGTCGAACACTGATTGCAGGTAACTGGAAAATGAACACGCGAGCTGCTGAGGCAACGGCTCTCGCACAAGGAGTTGTCAGCGGCGTCGGGGATGATCCCAGCGTTGAGGTTGCTCTTTGCCCACCCTCGGTTTACCTCAGCACGGTAGCGGAGGCCGTCGCAGGCACACCTGTCGGGCTTGGTGCTCAAAACTTGTACGCTGCCGAGGATGGGGCATTCACAGGTGAGGTGAATGCTTCCATGCTGACCGATGTCGGATGTCGGTACGTCATTTTGGGGCACAGCGAACGCCGCGCCATCATGGGCGAGTGCGACAAACAGGTCAGTGAGAAACTGCATGCTGCTCTGGCAGGAAACCTGATACCCATCGTCTGTGTCGGCGAGACACTCGAGGATCGCGAAGCAGATGCGACAGAAAAGATTGTCGAGACTCAGATACGAGGTTCACTCGTTGGACTCGATGAAGTGCGTGCGGCAGGTATCGTGATCGCGTACGAACCAGTATGGGCGATCGGTACGGGCCGAACGGCTTCTCCCGAACAGGCAGAAGAAGTGCATGCCTTTATCCGAAAACTCCTCGGGGAACTGTTCACCGACGAGGTTGCTGCCCAAATCCGTATTCAATACGGTGGCAGCGTTAAGCCCGGCAATGCCGTAGAACTGCTGGGGCAGCCCAATATCGACGGAGCATTGGTCGGTGGTGCCAGCCTGAAGGCCGAAGATTTTCTCGGGATCATCAATGCGGGCTGATCCGCAACCTACAAACAACCAAACTCAATTCTCGGTAGTAGTGTTATGAATTTCTTTTTGTTAGGCGATGTTTGGAACGGAATGCTCGGTGTTCTGATGGCGTTTCTGTCACTCTTCTTGATCATGTTGATCCTGATTCAGCGTGGTAAAGGGGGTGGTTTGACAGGAGCTCTGGGCGGGCCCGGTGGTCAGAGTGCTTTTGGCAGCAAAGCCGGTGATACATTCACGCTCGTGACGGTCGTGGTTGCCTCGATCTGGGGTTTCACCTGTGCGTTCGCAATGTGGCGGCTGTCTCTTATACACATCTGACGCTGCCGACGACTCCTTA
>CAJXTM010001025.1 GCA_913061385.1 uncultured Rhodopirellula sp.
GAGATCAGCCTCGGTCTCGTGGGCTCGGAGATGTGTATAAGAGACAGGTTCCATCACATGCGATTGTTCGCTTCCAAAGAAATCACCATCATGCATATGAGCGACATGTGATTTGGAATCCGCAGACCATTGACCCATCGAATGTGGGTGGTTTCGGGCATACTCTTTGACCGGTCCGGCAACGCGGCGATCCGAATTACCCTCGCGGAGAACAGGGTTCACCGCGCTTCCAAGGATTTTCGCATATCGTGACCGGAGTTCTTTCTCCTGATCACTTTGAGGCTCTTCCGGGAAGTCGGGAACGCTGAATCCATGTTTCTGCAATTCCTCGATCGCCGCGACCAGTTGAGGAATGGATGCACTGACATTGGGCAGTTTGATGATGTTGGCTTCCGGCGTCTTGGCGAGAGCTCCGAGCTCGGCGAGCGCGTCAGCCTGCCTCTGATTCTCTGGCAGATTCTCTGGGAAATTCGCAAGAATGCGTCCAGCCAACGAAATATCTTTTGTTTCAACCTGGATTCCTGCCGCGCCTGCATAGGCCCGGATAATCGGCAACAGCGACTGGGTCGCCAAGGCTGGAGCTTCGTCTGTATGCGTATAAATAATTTTCGGAGATTGAAGGGACACTGTCTTCCTTTAATCGTTGAATGTCTGGCCGTCCGACGAATTTCGCCGCGTTTAAAATCAGTCCAGATCGTAACAGAGCAGCAGTAAACTGGGGCGGGGGTGGGCCCGGCATTTTTTCGTTCGCGGCACGATCGCCCCATCAAGAATGTGCTTAGGAAACACATGTTCCCCTGCAGACACGATGGTTCCTTTAAAAATACGCCTTCTGGCATGGCCGAAACATCAGCAGGAACAGTCAGATCACCTTAAACTCATGGTCAGGATTGTAATCGCCTCTCGAGGCTGACTGGTCTGAGTGCGGGGGGGGAGAACACTCCGCCGACTCCCCTCTGTGCCACATTTGCCACATTTGCCACTGCGTTCGGAGATAAAATTGCCAAACTGCATCTGCTCGTCTCACCATGGCCCCCATGCACTGCGGAGCCTGTTTTTTGGCATCCTGTTCCTACTAACAGCAATCGCCCAGCCCAACCACGTTGCAGCTGCTGATGACCAGATCGAGGTTGTACACAGTGACGGAGGAGTCGTCGTCAGTGACTCGAGAATTGCGAGTGAGATAGGACGCGATGTACTGTTGGATGGTGGAAATGCGGTAGATGCGGCAGTCGCTACGGCTTTCGCGCTTGCTGTCTCTTGGCCTGAAGCTGGCAACATTGGTGGCGGTGGTTTCATGCTGGTTCGGCCAGCCAACGGGAAAAACTCTGTTTGCGTTGACTACCGCGAAACGGCACCACTTTCGATGCAAAGAGATTCATTTAAAAGATCTGACACAACCTACACGCAAAAGGCAGTGGGCGTTCCTGGAACGGTGCGAGGCCTCGCGCTGGCCCACGCAAAATATGGTCGCTTGGACTGGAGCGATCTGGTGATGCCTGCAAGCAGACTGGCCTTAAAAGGCGTCCGTGTAGATCGGCCGTTGGCAAACTCACTGAATTCAATCCTGCGCATTCCGGCTGTCCGATCGGAGGAGAAGTACTCTGAACTGAAACGAGTCTACGGCAAACCAGACAAGTCTGCGTGGCAGACAGGTGACAAATTGGTACTACCTGATTTAGCGGCAACGCTGAGGCTAATTGCCGAACAAGGTCCCGATTCTTTTTATGAGGGAGAAATCGCCAAGCAGTTAGTGGAAGAAATGAATCGGGGTGACGGAGAGATATCTCTACAAGACCTCGACCAATACAAAGCCATCATCCGTCCAGCCATGGAGGGCAAGTTCCGTGGCTATACTGTGCTCGGCGCTCCACCTCCATCATCAGGTGGCACCTGTATCATTGAGGCGTTGAACATTCTCGAGAATTTCAACATGAAAAAGTGGGATCGATACAACCCACAATGCATCCACTTAATTGCTGAAACTTGCAAACGAGTATTTGCTGATCGGGCTCGTTATCTGGCAGATCCAGCCTTCACTCGGATCCCTGAATTTTTAACCAGCAAGGACTACGCTCTCGAAGTGGCTAAATCCATCGACCTGAACAAAGCTACGCCAAGCGCGGCGATCACTCCCGAGATTGACATCGCCAGCGAAAGTCCAGACACCACCCACTTTTCTATCATCGACAAGAATGGCATGGCGGTAAGCAACACCTACACACTAGAGGCCAGTTGGGGATCACGCATGGTGGTCAAGGGAGCTGGTTTTCTGCTCAACAATGAGATGGGTGACTTCAATTGGTTCCCGGGTGAAACCAACGACTCGGGGCGGATTGGAACGAAGGCCAACATTGTTGCAGCTGTCTCTTATACACATCTGACGCTGCCGACGACTCCTTACGTGTAG
>CAJXTM010001026.1 GCA_913061385.1 uncultured Rhodopirellula sp.
GAGATGTGTATAAGAGACAGATTGTGGACTATCCCAGTCGCGATGAGGAAATCGAAATTTTGGACCGCATGTCGCGGACAAAACTCAAAATAGACGTCGAAGCAGTTGCCTCGCCCGGTGAGATCCTCACTGCTCGTGAGCTGGTAGATCGAATTCACGTGGATCGGAAGATTCAGGAATACGTGGTCGACATTGTGATGGCTACACGAAAACCATCGGCTTACAACTTGCCGCTTGATGATTTGATCGAGTTTGGAGCTTCTCCGCGTGCCACTATCAATTTGACGCTGGCCGCCAAGGCTAACGCGTTTCTTGAGGGGCGAAGTTATGTCACACCCCAGGATGTGAAATCACTGGCGATGGATGTGTTGCGGCACCGAGTGGTCATCACTTACGAAGCCGAAGCAGAAGAAAAGACGTCAGAGATGCTGATCGAGCAGATTCTCAACACGGTCCCAGTTCCTTGATTTGAGTCCCGAAACTGTCAGTGCGAAAGGACAAAATCATGATTCCACGCGAGATGATGCGACGGATACAACGTATCCAAATCCATACTTCCCATGTCGTTGACGACCTGTTGGCAGGACAATGGCATTCTGCCTTCAAAGGGCGGGGCATCGAGTTTGAAGAGGTTCGTCCCTACCAGGAAGGTGATGATGTACGGACCATTGATTGGAACGTCACCGCGCGGGCTGGTGAGCCCTTTGTGAAGTTGTTTCGCGAAGAGCGTGAGCTGTCCGTGATGCTGTTGGTGGATCTGAGTGCCTCGCAGGATTTCGGTACGAACTTGCAGACAAAGCGTGAGTTGATTACCGAACTGGGGGCGACGCTTGCATTCAGCGCGATCAAGAACAACGATAAAGTGGGGCTGTCGCTCTTCACTGATCAAATCGAGAAAGCGATTCCACCTCGAAAGGGTAAACGTCATGTGCTCCGTTTGATCCGTGAGCTGTTGTATTGCCAGCCAATCGGAAGGGGCACACACTTGAAGTCCGCACTGGATCATTTGCATCGAACCGCGTCACAACGCACTGTTGTGTTCCTGATAAGTGACTTTCAGGATAGCGGATTTGAGAAAACACTGCGGATCACACGAAAGAAACATGATGTCATTCCAATTTTGGTCAATGACCAGCGGGAACTCGATTTGCCGAATGTGGGCTTGCTGCGATTGCGTGATCCGGAGTCCGGGAGCATGGTGACCATTGACACTTCCAGTCGCAGACATCGAGATGCGTTTCAAAGGATGCAGATGGTTGAAGCAGAGAAACGTGATGCAATCTTTCGTCGTTTGAAAATGAGTCCCATTCGCCTGACCACAGGCGAAGATTATGTTGACCCTTTAAAGCGTTTTTTCCATCGTAGGGAGGCTGGACGTTGAACATCATCGATCGCCTCATGGGGCTGTTCGTTCTATTGAGCCCGGCTCTGGCGGGCTTAATGCTCCTCGGGTCTGCAATAGCTCAAGATGGATTGCCCGAGCTCTCCCCTGATTCAGTGCAACAGAGGTTTGAGTCGGCGAATGCGCCGATTTCTGTCGTTGCCGAAATCGTTGCCACCGAGTCGCAGATAGCTGTTCCGATAGATTATCGCGTGACCATTGATGCGCCGCCCGGTGCCACGGTTGTATTGCCACCGATTGCGGGTGTCTCAATCAACCAGACAGGCAATCTGCGGGTAGTGGATAAACCATTTGCAGATTTCTTGCTGACGGGCATCGATGTCACTCGTGATGTTCCTTTGGACTCGGAAAACGGAACAAGACGCACACAATTGGTCTTGGAAATTGAATCGCTCAAATCAGGCACTTGTCGGACACCCGCGATTGAAGTCGTGTATCGGTTGGCAGATTCCGAAACGTCGGATCCGGAATACGAATCCGAGGGAACCGTCAGCGTTCCAGCACTTGGTCTCGATATTGGCAGTGTTTTAGCTGCAGATGATACCCCTGAAAAGTTCCGAGACATCAAGCCCGCATTGGCGACGCCCGTGGACGCTTCGGAAAAAAACAGTCCAATGATGGGTTTTCTGTTTGTAGGAATGGGCGCTCTGTTCATTGCGTTCTTGTGGTGGTTGCGGTGCAACAAACGCCCGAAACCGGAGGGGTGGGCCTTGCAACGCGTTGCTGAGTTGCAGCGGGCCTACCAGTCCAGCAGCGTCACGAATGCTGAGGTTTACGGAGAGCTATCTATCATTCTGCGTGAGTACATTCAGGCAGCATGCAATACGCCGGCAACGGCACTTTGCACAGCAGAGGTTCTAGACGTCCTGCAACGTGATGGTTTCAATGCTGAGGTGGTTTCCGGAGGCCACGCCATTTTATCAGCGGCAGATGTTAGTAAGTTTGCCCCAGCATCGGGGGCTGTCTCTTATACACATCTCCGAGCCCACGAGACCGAGGCTGATCTCG
>CAJXTM010001027.1 GCA_913061385.1 uncultured Rhodopirellula sp.
TCTACACGTAAGGAGTCGTCGGCAGCGTCAGATGTGTATAAGAGACAGAAATCAGCCCAATCAAGCTGGTCTGTGGGATTCTTAATGAGCGGGCAACGAGACCCGGACTCTTCCCTGTTCAAGGGGATTGGTTCGGTAACGCGGTGTTGGGACGCGTCGCTCGCCAGTCCAGACACAAGAAGCTGACCATGCAGATCATTGCGAGTAACGCTACCGACAGTAGACCAGAGAGGAAAACTGCCCAGCCATGGTTTTCCGCGATTGATCCACCAAAGTAATTGAAAAATATGGCAGCTCCATATCCGAAAATATCGATGAGGGCGACGAGAAAGCCCGCGTGTTTTCCCCCAAAAGCTACCGAGAAAACGCTCATGGGGACGTAATAAGCCGGGGAAATGGCCAGCCCAAGTAAAAAGATAGTGGTGATTGCAACCGGAGTTCGCGCGCTTTCGGGGACCAGTTCCAGACGCCACAGCAGCAAGATTGCTAAGCAACTAAACAACAGCTGGCATCCAATGACCCCAATCAATTGAAATTTCGAGAGCCGATCATAGTAGAAGCTTGTAAGCAGCAGTGCAGCGAACATGCCCATTGGGAAGGCGGTGCCCGCCGTTGACGCGTTTCCAGCGTTGAAGTTGAGTTCTTCCGAGAGATACAGCGGAATGAAGTGTACAAAGTCCATGCAAACGGTGAGAAACACGATGCTCAAGCCAATGAGCCAAAAACGGCTACTCTTGGCGAAAGCGGCGCACGCTTGCCACAGCGTTGTGCGATCAAGATCATGTGGGGTTGGCTGGCAGGGCTCGTCATGATTCGCATTTCCCTTGGCATTGTGTTCATGCTCTAGCAGAGATGGTAGACCCGCATCCTCAGGTTGTTCTTTGATCGTGAAAACGAGAACAGCGATGACGCACGCAGTGAGTGCAGCCGAAACCAGAAATACGCTTCTCCAGTCCATGAGTGTCAGCAGGTAGCCAAACAGCAGGCCTGCTGCAATTGTGCCGACACGCGAGCTTGTGGCAATCACACTCCAAACTTGTCCATAACGTGTCGATGGAAACCAGGAACGCACCAACTGTGCCATTGCCGGCCATCCGCCAGCCTTCGCAGCTTGCCCGAAAAAATTGAAAGCAGCGAACAGGAAGAAAGATGAACTGAAGGCGAAGCCCACGTTTGCGATCGCCGTCAGTGAAAGTGCCAGTAGAAACATTCGCCGACCGCCCAGCAGGTCAGCGCCGGGACCCGTGACTAGTTTTCCCAGGATCGCGCCGGCAGAGTGCCACGCCATCAAATGCCCAAACGATTCCTTGTCGATGCCCAGCGTGGGATCCTGAACAATCTGGACGCTACACGCAACCAAGGTGTTTCTGCAGAGCATAAACGCTGCATAGCCAATGTACATCGAAGCGAGGGCAAGCAGTTGGAATCGTACGAACGGACTCCTTGCGTTCACCCAAGATAACTTCTTTACTGAGAAGGTCCGCGGTAACTTATTCATGTACTCGTCCCCGTTTCGAAGTGCAATTTCTGTGTCGTACTACACTTCGAGTGCTGGAAATCAACCAGCAATGAATGATTCGGTTGACGTTTCCGAGTCAGCCCGAAAGGGGTCAGTTGCTCTTGCTAGGCCGTGTCTTTTGAACACGGGCTAGCCGATGAATTTTCCTCTGCCTGACGTACATCAGGTAGATCCAGCAATTGGTGTAACTGTTTTTCGATCGCCGCCATGACTGGATCCTCGGCGGCTTTTCTGTCTCGTTTTGTTGCTACTGGAATCGCTGGTCCTATCCGGACAGTCACTGACATTGGGCGATGGATCCGACTTACATCGGTCAAATCTTCTTCGAACTTCTCAACTGTTTCTAGTTGCCGTTCTTTGCTTGGATCTGACTTCACGTAGGTCGGTGGGTAGTGGCCAAGTTGCTGAGCGATGTACATGTCAGCCAGCTGGTTCCATCGCCGTTGTCTCTCTTCCTCAGGCAGGTCTGCTGTGATCATGTCGCGAAGGATTTCAATGCGAAGTTGCTTGACTCGATTGACGATCGTTCCATCATTCTTTCCGTTCAGCCATTCTTCTTCGATTGGGATGAGGATTTGATTGATCAAGTTTTCCACACGCTCGGGAATGGGACCGGATTGTGGTTCGCCGAGATATTCGATTTCTTTCAACCACAATAATGCTTCGCCAACGCGATAAATCCGATTCGTGGGGTTGGGGTCGCGTCGAGGACGCCACGACAGTGCCTTTTCGATATCGTCTAAGGTCTGGTGAATCGCCTCATCGATGTCTCCATGGAAGTGATACCGAATGCCGATTGCGTGGACCACCACCTTGCCAGGCGGTTTCATCGCAGCACGCTTCTTGGCTGCCGAACGCGCGATAAACGAAACTCCATCTGTCTCTTATAC
>CAJXTM010001028.1 GCA_913061385.1 uncultured Rhodopirellula sp.
GTGGGCTCGGAGATGTGTATAAGAGACAGGTACCGAGCGATGATGACTTGCTTGCAAGCGAGGAATTCGACAGTTTATCCATCGATGACTTTCATTAATCAATGCGCAGCGGAATTGCACAGTTTCTCCGATATCTCGCTACCGAACGTAATGCTTCGGATTTGACTATCAAAGCGTATCGAGAGGATCTGTTCGGGTTGGTTGAATGGCTGGAAACCACTCGCGGTAGAATCCCGCGACCTGACTCGCTGTCTCCTCAAGAATTGCGAGCGTTTCAGGCGGCACTGCAAGAAGCTGGGTATGCGCGGACTACGATAGCAAGAAAGTTAGCTTCGCTTCGCAGTTTTTACCGATTCGCTATCCGGCAAGGCATCGCGACCGAGAATCCTGCCAAACCACTTCGAAATCCACGGCAGCAACGAAAGCTGCCTCTTGTACTTTCGACGGCTGAAATTGGTCGACTGCTCTCCGCACCACCCGCAAACGAAGTTGCAGGCCTGCGGGATCGTGCGATCCTTGAAACAATGTACTCTGCGGGCTTGAGGGTCAGCGAACTTGTTGCTTTGCGTGACGGTGATCTGGACGAATCCGAGCAGATTATCCGCGTTCGTGGTAAGGGCAGAAAAGAACGTATCAGCCCACTTGGTTCTTACGCTATCAAAGCTATCAAACGTTATCGCAGCAAACGCACACGCCATCCACAAACCGAGTCGTTGGGTCGGAAAGCATCTGTATTCGTCAACCGATTCGGACGTATCCTGACAACTCGAAGTGTGGGACGCATGCTGGAAAAACACATTGCAACTGCCGGACTTGATTCCCGGATCAGCCCTCATTCATTGCGACACAGTTTCGCGACTCATCTATTGGATCGAGGCGCTGACATCCGCAGTGTGCAGGAGTTGCTTGGCCACAAAAGTCTTGCGACAACGCAAATCTATACACATGTCAGTACAGCAAACCTTCGTCAGGTTTACGAGCGAGCTCATCCGCGAGCTCGTTAGTTTCCGTAGTATTTACGTGCTAACTGATCAGCCGGAACACCCCTGAAATACGCAAACTGAATCTGCCAATTCATCAGGGTTTGCCGTAGCAAACCTTGTTTTTCCCACCGGCGGGCGTTAACTGTCAGCGGACCATTCAACACTGCTGGTTTTTCAATTCTACGAAGCCGCTGGGACAATTCAACATCTTCCATCAGTGGCATTTCGGCAAAGCCACCCAGTTCCTTGAAGAGCGCACGCCGCACAAAAACACCCTGATCTCCAAATGCCATTCCTCGCCATTGCACACGACAGGTATTCCCCCATTCAATGAAACGATAGATCTTTTTCGGCGAATCAATGCGTTGCCGAAAGGCTCCCCACACTGCATTTTCATGATCGCAGATTTGTTCGAGAGATTGGCCTGAGAGTTGATTATCGGCGTGCAGAAATAGAATGAAGTGCTTCTTTGCTAAATGAGCACCCGAGTTCATTTGAACTCCACGCCCGGCCAATGATCGCACTATCTTAGAAGCACCTGCTTCAGATGCAATTTCCAAAGTCCGGTCGCTACTACCCCCATCAGACACAATGATTTCGGTTGCCCCAGCAGCAATGGCCGAATGCACCGAGTTCGCAATTGATTGCGCTTCATTGAGCGTCGGTATGACAACCGTGATGTCAGCAGGTGTCATATCAGATGAGATTCGCGATAACGAAGATAAGCAATCGGAGCCACTACAATCAGTGGCAGCCAGGCTGCCATCGAAGGTGACAGCCAAATCCCGTTAGAACCAAGTGCATTGCCAAGTGTCTTAACCACAAAGAAGCCGAGCACCGTGAACATGGCCACACCGATCATGAAGAACAGAGCACGCCCATGGCGGTTAACGACAATTGGCAGCCCAAGCAAGATCAAACCAAAGTCGAGAGGAACACGCACAATCCTCTCATGGAGCAGAACCTGAAGATCAAGGGAGTTGTGAATCGCAGGGTTGCGTACACGACCAATCAAATCAGCAACAGAAGCTCGTTCTTTGGCCTCTTTGTTGGTTCTTAATAATTCCGGATGTACCGCAGTAACGAAAAAACACTGACCGGGTTTCAACCAAGAATAATCCCTGTGAGTTAGCAGAATCATCCGATCCCCCAACCCCACCGAGGACAACTCATCAATGGATTCAGGAAATTCAACGGCGTCCAGCAAATAGCCAGCCTCGTGATTCTTGTCGGCTTCCACCCACTGGGCAGTGTTCGCGACTAACAGTTCACCAAAACCGGTGTAATCACCATCAAGCCGAAAGCTGGGTTCCTCAATTCGATTTGTTTTTGCATGCAGTCCACTGCCATCTAGGAATACTCTGTTCATGTACTGTCTCTTATACACATCTGACGCTGCCGACGACTCCTTACGTGTAGA
>CAJXTM010001029.1 GCA_913061385.1 uncultured Rhodopirellula sp.
ATACTTCTACAGTATCGCCCCCATGGATTGACCAAGGGAAGCCCCTTGCCGAGAGTGGAGGGAAAAATTCGATTTCGGCTTAGAGTCTTAATTTTACAAAGGGGAATCGCAACGTGAATTTGGTATTCAGCCACTCAGCGTTGCAAACTGTGTCCACCGCCGCAGGAACACTGTCGAAATCAGATGAACCGTGCCAAACATCAAGACACCCAAAATGGCTGATGCGAATACAGCCGATACTAACGCATCTGTTTTCACCATGGCTGTCCAGCCGGTCATCAGCGTTCCCAATCCATCATAGGAAGTGCTATTTCCGACAAAAAACTCCGCCACGATGGCGCCAATCACTGCCAATCCGCTGCTGGTCTTTGTGCCGAGCATTAGATGATTGACCGAAGATGGAATCTGCAAATGCAGCAAACGCTTCCAGCGTCCTGCTCCATACAAGCGAAATAGGTCGTTCGTATCCTGTTTCGTGCTCAGCAACCCACCCGTCACGCTGTTGACGATCGGAAACAGACAGACAATTGCTGTAACGATGACAACAGTGCGGAACGTGTACCCACTCCAAATAATCAGCAACGGTGCAATGGCGACGATTGGAACCGTCTGCAACAGGATGACGTATGGGAACAAGGCAAGTCTCAGACTGCGCGACTGGCTGAAGACAACCGCCAAGCCGTAACCGATAACGACAGCGACCAACAAGCCACTGACAGCGGCAAATCCTGTCGAGAATGTCGCTCGCAACAACGCAAGTCTTTCCAGAACAGCTGCGTTCCAGCATTGCCGAGGCGTTGGCAAAAGCGCTTTTGGCAAATCGAATTTCCAAACAATGAATTCCCAAACGCCAAGTACAATGCACGCGACAGTCGCAACCAAGCTGATACTCACAAGTATCTCGCGCAGTCGAGGTGTAGCAGCTGCAGTCATCAATTATTCTCCCCGCAGAGCGTGACTGACATGACCATAAAACTCACCAAATCCGACTGTTGCTCGAAGATCATCGTTGCGTGGCTGCGGCAGTGGATTTTCAAGAACGCTAGCTAACCCTCCGTCACGCATGACAGCAATACGTTGCGACAACAGTACCGACTCAGCGATATTGTGCGTCACCATCACAACAGTAAACCGACGTCTTTCCCAAAGCTCCAAAAGGAGCTGCCCCAGCTGATTTCGCAGCATGTCATCCAGTGCGGCAAACGGCTCATCAAGCAATAGCACATGTGGGTCCGTGACCAGTGCTCTAGCAATGGAGACACGCATTTTCATACCACCGGACAATTCCGATGGAAATCGCTCCGCGGCATCTTCTAAACCAACGATTTTCAGCAGGTCAGATGCGACTTTGCGACGATTTCCCGGCGACCCTCTGCCAATCAAATCAAGCGGCAGCACAACATTCTCTAGCGCTGTTCTCCATGCCAACAATGAAGGCTGCTGAAAGACAAAAGCGATTCCCCCAGCATGACTTACGGCTGGCGGATCAAGACTCACGGTGCCCTCAGTAGGCGTCTCAAGACCAGCCATGAGTCGCAACAAGGTGGTCTTTCCACAACCACTGGGACCAATTAAAGAAAGGATCTCACCAGGGTTCACCTTTAGATCTACTTGGTCGACAGCCCGAGTTCCACCGGGATACTGAATTGACAGCGATTTGCAATGAATCGCCGAAACACTGGCAGATTCGCTCAACAGGTTCTTTCGTGCAACGAGTTCCTAACCTTGCCCACTCCCTGGCCACAAGGTACTGATCAAACAGCCTATCAATCAACCTCAGACCGTTTCGCAGCAACCCCCAGATTATCGGAAGGCCTCAGCTCGAAGCGTCTACCATCGATTTCCAAGGTCGCGTACCGGGGAGTCACATCAAAAATGGTACCCTTGAGACTACCGATTTCAAAAGAGTCGCCGATTTTCAACTTCAGTGTCTGATCACGAGTTCGGACATGCATCCACGCCGTCCAGTCTTCTCGCCCCTGAACCAGCCCCGTCAAGATCGTCTGCGATGCATCGTCAAATGACGGTTTTGCAGGCGGATCAGCCGGCGGCGGAGGTGGATCGACAACACGAACCGTGATGGTTTGTTCTGTCGTCTGTTGAGGATATCCACTATCAATCGCCCGAACCAACAATTCGAATTCTTGCGTAACGTCGGAGTTAACCCGCAGCGTTCCACTTCTGGAATCGAGACGCACAAACTCGGGTGGCTCCTCTGCCAGCTCAAACCTGACGTCATGTCCTTCCGGATCTTTAAAGGTCAAAGGGGTTGGAGAGTCCCGACCAACAATCGCTTCAATCGAACGTCCACCGCTATACTTCGGTGCTTGGTTTGGTGGCTCGTAAAGATTGCTGTCTCTTATACACATCTGACGCTGCCGACGACTCCTTACGTGTAGAT
>CAJXTM010001030.1 GCA_913061385.1 uncultured Rhodopirellula sp.
GAGATCAGCCTCGGTCTCGTGGGCTCGGAGATGTGTATAAGAGACAGTATCAAGTGTTGGGGCACATGGGCAGTGGCTAGTATTTTAGTCGTCATAGCTGTTGATCGATTTTACGACTGATTCTATGTCACCATATTCCACGCGGCTTCGGATAATGTCACCCGGTTGAACCTGAGTGGGATTTTGAATGGTATTGTCATCGGAATCGAGCGTAACGCTGTATCCTCGAGACAGTACATTCAATGGCGATAATGCAGAAAGTGTGGCAGCGGCCTTTGCCAGTTTGGCCTTGTTTAATTGCATGCGTGTAAACATGGCCTTTCGGCCTCGGGCATCGAGATCATCGAGTTGACGGAATCGGCGTTGTACCAGTTCATGGGGGCGTTTCAGAATGGACCGTGTTTGCAGCGAGTCGAGCCGATTTCTTCGTGTCGCGATACCATTTCTGGCTACACGGTGCAGTCGGGACCGGAGGTCACCTAAGCTTCGCACTACAAGATCGCGGTCAGGTAGTGCGCAGGTGGCACCGTCGGTTGGTGTCAGAGCCCTCACGTCAGCAGCTAAGTCACAGAGGGTGACATCCACTTCGTGACCCACGGCGGAGATTGTGGGGATTTTACATTGGGCGATGGCGCGGACGACTTGTTCTTCGTTAAAACACCAAAGGTCCTCAAGGCTGCCCCCACCTCGGGTTACCACCAGAGTATCGAGGCTAGGGGTGAACTTTTGTGCGTCGTTGATCGCTCTTGCAATCGATTCGGAAGCACCCTGACCCTGAACGAGTGTTGGAATGATCAGGATCTCAACACCCGGCCAACGTTGTGCGGCGGCTTTCAGAAAGTCGCGTATCGCAGCACCACTGGGGCTTGTGACCACCCCAAGCCGTTTTGGAAAACGGGGCAGTTGTCGTTTTCGTTCTGCCGCGAAAAGACCCTCGGCATTCAATTTCTGTTTCAGTTCCAGAAATGCTTGCTGAAGTGGGCCAAGGCCCTGAGTCTGTACCTTGCGTACGACGAGTGAATAGGTGCCCCGTGCACCGTAGACCTCGACATCGCCGAAACAGAGCACTGACTGGCCTTCTTTCAATTGCGTGGTCATGCGTGCTGCGGTACTACGCCAGATCACGCCCCGGATCTGAGAATGCTCATCCTTGAGTGTGAAATAGAGGTGACCGCTACGAGGCTTGGTCAGGTCTGAGATCTCACCTTCGACACAAATCGAGGGGAATGTGCCTTCGAGAATCGCTTTGACGTGTCCAGTCAATTCGCTGACTGAGACGGGTCTTGGTGGAGCAGAGCTCAATATCAGTTCCTTCAGTTGGATGTTCTGAGCAAACATCATCATCTGCAAATGAAGCAGGCATGATTCAGAGAGTTCGAACAGTGATGCCGCTTGTATCGCTATCAGGTTGTTGTGTCGTAAAGCCGAGCATGTTCACGATGCTCAGCAGTCCCATGTTCCGCTGAACACCTCTGTGGCTGGTCCTGTCATCATCACGTGGTTGTCTGATTCGTTCCACTCCAGAATCAGGTCGCCACCCAATAAATGATTTGTGATCCGCCGTGCGGTTCGATTTGTCAGTACACCAGCCACGCATACGGCGGAAGCACCAGTACCGCATGCCCACGTTTCGCCCGAGCCGCGTTCCCAAGTTCGCTGCCGTACCTCCGTTGCGGAAATCCGTTCGACAAACTCGATGTTGGTTCGATTAGGAAAGCGTGGATCACGCTCGATAAGGGGACCCAATTCAAGCACCAGTTCATCGTTCGCATCTTCGACAAAAACAATGCAGTGGGGATTCCCCATGGAGACACATGTGGCTTTGAACTGTTGTCCGCCGAATTCAACATCTAAATCGATGACGGATCCGGTGTTCAGGAGAGTGGTCGGGATCCGCGTAGCTTCAAGTTCTGGGATACCCATGTCCACGGTAACCTGGGACACCTTATTGTCTGCTCCCAGATGCAGTTCGATTGCCAGCACTCCGGCGCCCGTTTCAATGGTGAGTGCTTGCTTGTCCGTGATGCCGTGGTCATGCACATATTTAGCAACACACCGTATCCCATTGCCGCACATCTCCGATTCGCTGCCATCAGCATTGAACATCTGCATTCTGGCATCAGCCACTTCGCTGGGATGGATCAGTATCAGCCCATCTGCGCCCGCACCAAAGTGCCGATGCGAGATGGTCCGTGCCAGTGCTGGCAGGTCGGTTGGGGGCTTTTGAGCGAAGCAATCGACATAAATGTAGTCGTTGCCAGCCCCATGCATCTTTGTAAATTTCATGTCGCTCATATTACCGTGGTTGGGAGCATGTTGGAACCAAAGCGAATTCGTATTCTGTAGGGAGCTGTCTCTTATACACATCTGACGCTGCCGACGACTCCTTACGTGTAGAT
>CAJXTM010001031.1 GCA_913061385.1 uncultured Rhodopirellula sp.
CTACACGTAAGGAGTCGTCGGCAGCGTCAGATGTGTATAAGAGACAGCTAATGGAGCGTGTTGAGCAATATCGACAGGTGGCCCATCGCCGCGATGGCGAAGTGGTTGTTCGAGATGCTGTGACTCTAAATTCTGCCGGTCGTTCGAGGTATCCAGTCTTGCCGGCTTCACACATGCAGTCAGTTCAGCCCGTCAGTAATGCCGGGCCACTTTACCAAGGGCGTGCTCAAAGTGACGCTGGCAATATCACCAATGCAACAGGCACGCTGGTTCAAGTCTACTCGGCTCGCACCAATAGCCCACCGTTTGCCCTGACTGATAACAGTGGCCGAACCATTGCTTATGTGACGCCGATACCAGGAGTGAATTTGCGAACCCACCTGAATCATCGAGTCAGCGTGTTTGGGAATCGTGGCTTCCTGACGGGATTGAGTACACCGCACATCGTGGCGACTCAGGCGGTTCGCAGTCAGTAGTAGCCGGTGATCACAATCATGCGGTGATCCCGGCGTGATGTTGTGTCTTGACGACGATCTTCGGGCCGCGGCAAATTCCGGTGGCGTCGGTTATCCCACATGGCTCACACCCTCCCGAATCCCGGGCTGGTCTTTGTGTGGAGATGGCGGCGTCTTGTTTCAACGCCACTCGATTAAGCGACTCATTTTGACACCAATGCTCTATTTTGCCAGCAAGTTTGGGTAGCTTTCCCAATCAGAGTGGCGAGGGTCGCAGATCCTGATTTCACAGGGAAACCCATGTGCGGATCAGGCTGAAGCCCGGTGGCGTCTTTTAGCAATGTTTTTGGTGTTGGGGCGAGAAATATCGCAGGTTCAGGACGTGATGAGATCTTGCGGCATCGCGGTGGGCGATTCATCTGTTCTTAGAGCTGTGGGGCGTCAAGTTTGTTGCCAGCAGTGCCAATTGCTGTGTGAGTGGTGATTTGCTGTTATCGGGGCATGGAATGCGGGGAATGATGGCGTTACCATCGTGTCATGACTAGTGAAAAACTAATTAAACGCAGGCAACATCTGCGGAACCTTGTGCTGATGGCATTCGCCGATGGATCTCTCGGTGAGCGAGAAGTCAATCTTGTTGCTGACCGGTGTGTTGAACTCGGATTGGATGACTATGATTTGTCGCTTGCGATCAAGTCTGGGCTGTCTGACGGCGCGATGCTCGAGGTGCCATCTGGGCAGAGTGAGCGCGAAGCATTGCTCCGGGATTTGATTCGAATCATGGCTGCTGATGGTCGCCTGGACGAAGGTGAGAAGAGGTTGTTTGCATTAGCGGCAGCCAAGATGTCAATTTCGGCGGCTGACGTCGAACGTCTAATCGATGAAACTCTGACCCAGTGATATCTTGTGGCTCATATTTTGATCACGTCAGGGCCCACACGTCAGTATCTTGACCCTGTTCGTTACATCACGAACGCGTCGAGTGGCCGGATGGGGGCTGCCTTGACTGCGGCTGCTCTTGAGTTGGGGCATCAGGTGACAGTGATCAGTGGTCCTGTGGTGGTTGATTATCCTGACGGTGCCACGGTGGTGCCCGTCATGACCACCAATGAGATGCTGCAGGCTGCCAAGTCGAAATTCAGGGAGTGTGATGGTGTGATTGGTGCAGCTGCACCGTGCGATTACATGCCTTACACGGTCAGGGCTCAGAAGATTTCAAAAACGGGCCAGCCTTTGATGATTGAATTAATTGAAACACCTGATGTGGTGGCCAGCCTGGGCCAGTGCAAACGTGCAGACCAATGGGTTGTTGGGTTTGCCTTGGAAACCGAAGATCAGCGGTTTCGAGCCATTGTAAAGCTGGAACGCAAGCACTGTGACCTGATGGTCAGTAATGGCCCGAGTGCGATCGATGCGGCCACCAACGAAGTTGAGTTGCTGAGTCCTGCGGGGGATGTGTTGGCCAGCATCCAGGGCAGTAAATCTCACGTGGCTAGCGAATTACTGGCAGAGATTAATGCGCGGCTGATCGCCGTCTAGGCATCACTTTGTTGTGTCTCCATTCTTACCTTTCTCCTACAAAAATTTTGTCATGGATTTGTCCGTCACTCTCGGCCGTTTGCAATTGAAAAATCCGATCATGGTTGCATCGGGTACGTTTGGATACGCTCGGGAAATGGAGGGAATCGTTGATGTTGCCCAACTCGGTGGCGTGTTACCCAAGACGATCACTGCAGAGCCTCGTATTGGAAACGCTCCTTGGCGGACTGTTGAAACGACAGCAGGCTTGCTCAATGCGATCGGCTTGGACAACGATGGTGTTGATGCATTCTTGGAACATCACTTGCCGTATTTGAAAGACATCGGGACATCCGTGGTTGTCAGTGTCGCAGGGCTGTCTCTTATACACATCTGACGCTGCCGACGACTCCTTACGTGTAGAT
>CAJXTM010001032.1 GCA_913061385.1 uncultured Rhodopirellula sp.
ATCTACACGTAAGGAGTCGTCGGCAGCGTCAGATGTGTATAAGAGACAGGGCCACTGCAGTCAAGTTCCCAAGCAGCTTCCACGCGTTGATCAGGTGCTGGTAGCAGGATCTTTCCATTATTAATTGCAACGTCCCCTGCCCGAGATGCACCACCGGTTCCGTCAATCACGGTACCACCCGTCAGTAATATTTCGACTGAGAGCTCGTCGTTCGGAGGGGCTTCCTGCGCTATTACCTCAGTAACGTGTTCAAAGAAGATCAAGATACAACACATAGTGAAAAGCAACACGGTTTTGATTGTCGGTGGCGTCCCACGAGCAGCGTGGGACTGCCGGTGAAAAGCAATCAATTCAGGATGGCAGAGGGTAATATGCATAGACAATCATTCCCTTGCAAAACCGTGGAGAAACAGGCCAGCTATCGGTTTCGCAGCATACGATGAAAATTGGTGTGTGATGCGTGATATCGTACCATGCTTAGCAAGCTGGAACTGTATCCACGATGAATTGATTCCCGTGGATTCAAACCTAAAACCTAGAGATGAAAGTGTTCAACACAGTTCGGCTTTCGACTCGATCTGGGAGCGCGGATTCAAGTGTTGGGTGCATTGTGGTTCATAGGCATTGTCTTGCTTTGGGTTACCACGCAGATGAAGTGACAAATTCAATTGGGCTTAGAGCCCCATGCTGCGGCGCTTTCAATCGCTAAGAGTTCACACTGCGAGACTATCGAACCCAAAAAACCTAATGTTGGTAGGCAACCACGCGTTATCCCTTACTGATCAACCAGGGTGGTGAAACGGAGTGGACTTGGCTTGTTTTTTTCGTCTTATGAGAATTGCAGCGCGGCAAACCTTAAGGGGTGATAGGTGTTGGCGGGGTTCCCGAACACTGTTTGAACGTGATTGGGTAGTGGAAATGGGAGCTTGAAAGTTCTGATACTTATCGCTTGCTCGTGAAATGTTTGTTAAACCTTGCAACCTATGTGTTTTGCAGATGAACGGGGTGGGTTCGTTGCCGCATGTTTATGAATATCACGATGCGGTGGTCTCCCGTGAGTTCGGAATGGAGTAGAATTCAGGGCTCGACGAACGCTCAACACCGGGCCATGACACAGGTAAGAATACATGTCGAAATATCAGCGACGCCAATTTTTGTTATCCACAGCCGGCAGCCTTGGCCTCAGTCATGTGCTGGGGAGTCTCGGCCCACTTGCAGCCGAAGAGGTAGAATTTGATGCGGGGATTGCCAGGTTCTCGAGCGAAATCGAGCCGTTAGTTGCGTTTTTGGAGACGACTCCGCGAGATCGGGTCATTGAGGAAACCGCGCGTCGTGTGCAAGGCGGACTGAGCTATCGACATTTGTTGACGGCGTTGTTGCTTGCGGGCGTCAGGAACGTACAACCGAGGCCCTCGGTTGGCTTCAAGTTCCACGCTGTGTTAGTTGTCAACTCAGCACATCTTGCCAGTATCAGTTGTGCGGATGAGGATCGTTGGTTGCCTATCTTTTGGGCGATTGATAATTTCAAGAGTTCGCAACAACGGGACATTGCAGAAGGTAATTGGACGTTGGCAGCGGTAAATGAAGCGGCCGTTCCGCCTGCGCACCTTGCTGCCGAGAGACTTCGAGACAGTTTGGATAAGTGGGATGTTGATGGAGCGGATGTTGCAGTCACGGCTTTGGTGAGAAATCGTGGCTCGCAACGAGTGTTTGACGAACTGGCGCACTATGCGGGCAGAGATTTTCGCAGCATTGGTCATAAAGTGATCTATCTGTCCAACGCGTTCCGTACTTTGCAGACGATCGGGTGGGAGTATGCTGAACCGGTTATGCGCAGTCTCGTGTATGCAATGTTGAACCATCACGGCAGTCCAAATCCAGCGACCAGCGACCAGTTAGCGGATCGTCCAGGCAGGTTCAATCGAGAGTTGTTGGTTAAATTACCCGAGCATTGGCATGGGACAAAGGTAGATGATGGTGCGACGACTGATTTGGTTGCAACCCTACATGACTGCACGCCAACCGAAGCAAGTCAGAGAGTGGTGACGCTGATAAATGCGGGGATCTCTCTGCAATCGATTTGGAATGCAATCTATGCCAGTGCAGGAGAGTTACTGATGAGGCAACGAGGGATTGTTGCGTTGCACTCTGTCACCACCACGAATGCACTTCGGAATGCTTTTTACTCGGCAAGCAGCGAAAAGACGCGTCAATACCTGTTGCTTCAGAACGCATCGTTCTTGCCGATGTTTAGGGAGGCAGCGAGATCTCGCGGGAAACTTGCGCAACGACACATCACGGCGTTGGAGACTAGCGATGTTCCTGTGGCGAAGGATGCCGTGCAAGACACCTGTCTCTTATACACATCTCCGAGCCCACGAGACCGAGGCTGATCTCG
>CAJXTM010001033.1 GCA_913061385.1 uncultured Rhodopirellula sp.
GTCCATATCCAAGTACTGTGCGTTTTCTGTCTCAAAGGGTCCTAGGGTGTATCCACTTGCGCGTTGTGGCAGCACGTATCGGTTTCTGTCGTACCCGCTACTGGTCATATTTAGCGGTTCGAAGATCCGCGACTGAACATTTTCTTCAAAGGTCTTTCGCGTGATTTTTTCGATGATCCGACCAAGGATGATGTAACCGGCGTTGCAGTACGCATAGATAGTGCCAGGCTCATGAATGAGATCATTGCTGCAGTGCTCTTCAATGAAGTTATCTTTACTAGACGGTAGCCGTGAGATTGAGCCCCGGTAGTCGTAATTGGCGGTGAAGTCCTTGATTCCGGATTGGTGCGACAACAAATGATGAATTGTGATTCTGTCACCGGTGTCGGCGCGATAGGTGGGTAGCCAGTCAGTAATCGAATCTTGCAAATTTAACTTCCCTTCTTGTACCAGTTGCAGTACCAGAACACTGCAAAATGGTTTGCTCACTGACGCGAGCCGAAATTTTGTGCTGGGGGAATTTGGATTATTCCACTCGCGATTAGCGAGCCCAAAGCCCTTCTTGTAAATGACTTCACCGTCGATTCCGACCAAAACTGAGCCTGTGAACAATCCGGTGTTCGCTGTTGCGTGGCAGAGTTCGTCGAGGGCTTCCACTTGGCGGTTCACAGACGCTTTATAACCAGCGGGCAGTTCTGCGGCTTTGAGTTTGGGCTGGGAACTGAAAGCAGAGCAAAGGATTATGCAAACGAGAGACAGTGAATAACGAAAGATCATGTTAGTGATGGTTCGCATGAATTTTTGAATTGGGGGTGGAGGTTGGCAGGAACATGAAAATTTTGAGCAAACGTAGTTCAGCACTGCAACACAGCAACAAACTCCGTCCGGATGTTGATATTATGCCCTAATGCCAAGCCAGCGATTGGGATTTTGGGCAACACTATAGATTTGCATAGGAATGGCGGATTTTGCCCGCTTGCACGTGATTTTGATGCCGTGTGTTGATAGCGGCAGCGAATTTCAATAATGGAAAGAACACTTGTAGCGGTTGAATTGAAATTGGTTTGGGGACAGTGGGTTGTTCTCATACTCAGGGATGGTGTTCAGTGCAAGCGTTGCTCGTTTTTCTCGGGATTGATTTTGGTGTGATCTGCCGGCTTAGGATTGTTGGGGAGTATGAATCATGAGTTCAAAGAGATTGAGTAGAGAATTTGCTATGCGGGAAACGGGTCTCTGGGAAGACGGGAAAAGATCAGCGGCTCGGGTGGCAATCATTGTTGCCGTGGGGTGTGCGCTGACTGGGGTCCTTTTGTCTGGAGCGGCACGCGGGCAGGACGTAGAGGCAGTTTTGAAGGGAAAGATTACTGAGTTAGAGGCTGAGAACAAAGCGTTGCGGCTACTACTCGGGCAAATACAGACAGTGCTCGGGAAAACGCCGCCGGCGGTTAAATCAGAGATGCAGCGTAACGCCAAATTTCGGCTTTTCGTATCGCCTGGCGATTGGGGGTCATCGTCTCTGGTTGATGTGAAAAAGGTGTGTGAGTCAGCCGGATTGGCGTTCGCGCCTCATCTGGGGCAGGCAATTGCTGCTCCGTTGTTGGTTGAGAATGATGGAACAGGACCGATCACGCTGTACCGAAGAGGTGAGAATAATGAACATATTGTCAGGCTGAATTCCGTTGATCGGGCATGGGCACAATTGGCGTTCCAATTTTCACATGAGTTGTGCCATGTGATGTGCAACTATCGGAATGTGGAAAATGAACAACTCTGGTTTGAAGAGACGCTATGTGAATGCGCGTCACTGTTTGCGCTGCGACAAATGGCTGAGACTTGGAAGTCGAACCCACCCTACTCGAATTGGAAGTCTTATTCCTCTGCGCTCAATGACTACGCCATGGAACGACTAAAGGAGCAGGGCACGGGTACGGAACCTCTTAAGGATATTTATCGGGCGAATCGTCCTGAGTTGGAAGCGTTGGGAACGAATCGCAACCTCAATAACATGATCGCAGCAAGACTGCTGCCGCTATTTGAAAAAAATCCCGCTGCCTGGGAAGCTGTTCGATTCATCAATCTGGGGCCGGTCGTGGAGAATCGAACGTTTGAACGTTATTTAAGTGGGTGGCATAGTCGCGTTCCCGAGCAGCACAAGGCTTTTGTTGTCCAGCTTGCTGAGGAGTTTGGTATTCCATTGGGCAGCTAATTCTGCAGAAGTGGTTGGCTTGTATTGTGAACACGTGCAGGATCAAAGTTTGGACCGAGAGACTCGAGTAGGATTCTCTCTCCAGTAGTCGAGAGTGGCATTTCCTACTCGTCCACAATGAGTCACAATGCTCTCTGGTAAGAGCTGTCTCTTATACACATCTGACGCTGCCGACGACTCCTTACGTGTA
>CAJXTM010001034.1 GCA_913061385.1 uncultured Rhodopirellula sp.
CGTCAGATGTGTATAAGAGACAGCCGTGGCACCGCTGATTCAATCACTCTCCCAAAAGTCCCCACACGTTCGTCGTCTGGCTGCAATGGCTTTGGGAAGAATTGGCGACCAACGCGCCGTGACGCCTCTACTGAAAGCGTACTCACAAACCGCAGATCCGTTCCTGAACCATGCCGTCATCCATGGGCTGTATGAGATTGACGAACTCGAGAACCTTCCGTTGCAACACCCAGCCACCGAGCAGGTGCAACACATGAAGGAAGTCGAACAGCAGCACGTGCCACCAGACGAGTTTCCCGAAATTCAGCTTGCCGAGGTCGTCAATTTACCGCCGGAAGAAATCTTGCGACAAAAACAACGCCTGGATGAACTCGCTACCTTCCTTCCTGAGGCGGATGCCAACCGGGGCAAGAAGCTCTTCAGCAACCGCGATAAATCAAAATGCATCACCTGTCACATCAAGGGAAAACAGGGCGTCCGATTAGGCCCAGACCTGACCAGGATTGGGGCAATCCGCAGTGAACGCGACCTCTTGGAAGCGATTGTTTACCCCAGCGCCTCCATCGCTCGTTACCACGAAATCATTAACGTTCTGACCGATGACGGCAGAGCTGTCTCGGGACTGTTGGTCAAAGAGACGGTCAACAAGATTTTTCTTGCTTCGGCGGCAGGGGTCATGCAACCGGTGCGTATCAAGGACATCGAACAGGCAAGGTATGCCAGTGTTTCCTTGATGCCAGAAGGACTTGATAAAATCCTGAGTTCTCAGGAGATCGCAGATATTGTTGCCTACCTGAAGCAATCCACCCTTTCCAGCGATTCCGCCGCGATCCCATCGGCACAGTACGACAACCGAATCCCACCCCAGCGCGCGATCCATCTACCTGGCCTGCATGCCTATGCCCAGAAGAGCATTACTGCCGGCACCGATATCGAATTTCGAGTGAGTAGTAGCGTTCCCTATGAACTCAACGTGGTGAAACTTGGATCAGAACCCGAAAACCGTGAACACGATCCGGTTTTAGCGACGTTTCCTGACAATGCAGCAAAAGTACAGCCAATCCACCCTGGATCGTACGTTCATGTAGCAAACGGGCTACCCACAGAGAGAGCATTAAATGCGTTGACGCTGGAATGCTGGGTTCGTCCATTTAGCCTCAGCGGTTGGCAAGGTCTGATCACGCAACATGACTATCCTGAAGCTTGCGGGATCGGCCTGTTGATCAGTGACGGCAAGATTGCATTCCATACCGACAGTGGCGGCAAGTTCACCGCCTCTTGTTTGCATTACACGGAACCGGGCTTGCTCAAGACTCAGCAATGGCATCACGTTGCCGGAACATGGGATGGGAAAGTCAAACGCGTGTTCATCGACGGCAAGCCCGTCGCAGAGTGGCCCTTCACGGGAATCGTCCGTCCCGGGAAAACAGCCCTCCGAATCGGCGCATACGCAGACAAGGGTCGAGCGCAGAATTGCTACAACGGTGATATTTCCATGGTCGCGATCTACGACCAGGCGCTTGATCAAAATCAACTGCAACAGCGTGTGAAGGACGGCGGCCTGACGATACCGAAAGGCAACTCCGTCCTCGCTTGCTGGCCATTTGCCGAAGAGCGTGGAACGCGCGTCGCTGATGCTGGTGTCGATGCTCGTGATGGACGCATCATCAATCGAGGCACATGGATGATTGGCGGGCCAAACTTTGATGCGGGCGGGATCGACCGGCATGACACAAGCTACGACCCAACACAAGACGTCACACGTGGCCATGGGCTGAGACTTGCATCCGACGAACTTTACGACGCACGTTGGAAAGTCGATCATCGATTCCGTGTCCCGGAAGAAGCAAAATCGGGTGTTTACGCGGGCCGTTTTGACTTTAAAATTGACGGCAAGCCGATGCGGTATTTCACAACGTTCATCGTCCGCCGCCCTGAGTCGCGGCCAAAAGCACCGCTGGCGGTGCTCATGTCGACCAACACATGGCTCGCGTACAATTCCGCACCGTTCCCCGTGAACCATGGGCAGGCAATGACCATGATGGGAACAGGAGGCCTTTCCACCGCTCATCCCGACGCAGCAACCTACAGTGGCTACCGTGATCATCGCAACGGCCAGCCGACTTATAAAATCGGACTGAAATTACCTTGGCCCGCAGCCGATCCCAACAAGACGTATATCAATCAATCTTATAGTCATTTGATGCGAGGAGAACGTTTCTTGCATCTCTGGTTGGATAAACAAGAGTACGAATACGATGTGATCACGGATCGCGATCTGGATCGTAATCCAGAGGTACTCAGTGGTTATCAAGCCGTCATCATCAATGGGCACAGCGAATACCTGTCTCTTATACACATCTGACGCTGCCGACGACTCCTTACGTGTAG
>CAJXTM010001035.1 GCA_913061385.1 uncultured Rhodopirellula sp.
GTAAGGAGTCGTCGGCAGCGTCAGATGTGTATAAGAGACAGGGAATAAGAAGTGGTGGCCCCTCGCGACGCGGATTTCCTGTTAGCGAACACCACTGGCCTCACGTAACTGGACTTGAATCGACCAGTCGAATGCGTGCCGTCGCAGCTTAGAAAATCGCCAAGGAGAGATCGTTGCCCCATCTGTACGCAGCCGAATGGCTCTTGCAAGTCGTCCAAGCACTAGCATTGGCGATTTTGCCAGTTGTTGTTGAAACCACCGACGGAAAGAAAATCCGGGGTGAGTTTTCTGGCATCACCGCCGATACTTTGCTGATCACTGCGAATGGAAGCGTCCAGAAACTGCCCTTCAATAGTCTCGTCTCGATGAAGCGTACCGAGATCGATCCCAAGGTACCGCCTGCCACAAGCGTTGCGCTCGTAAACGGCTCCCGAATCTTTACGGGTGACTTAAACGTAGACAACAATGGCGTGCTGATTCAACCGCGACGCCAACCCCCGCTGCTTACCCCCGTGAAAAAGGTTCGCTCAATACGATTTCGCAAATCGGCAGCCGAAACGGATGCCCAATGGTTGGGACTCAGCAATGTCGGAAGTGGTCGAGATACATTGGTTATTCGGCGTCCTGGTAACCGCTTGGACCCGCAGCAGGGAATCATCCTCTCTGTGAGCGACACCGTAGTCGTATTCGATCTCGATGGCACCAAAATCGATGCTCCCATCAATCAACTCGAGGGTGTAATATTTGGTGGTAATGCAGAAGTTGACGAAACTCCCTCCATCCGCATTACTGATCTTTATGGATCGAACTGGGCGCTTTCGGGAATCAAACCAAATGCAGGTGAGAAACCGCTGGAGCTTCAACTCGACGGCAACCTGCAGCACTCGATTCCACTCGAGCAGGTCGCTCGGATCGACTGGAGCAGTGGAATTCGCATGCTCGCTGAAGAGAAAGCAACCTCCTCTAAATTCACGCCCTACCTTTCTACCAACGTCAATCAAGAAATCCTGAAAAGTTTCTTTGGACCGCAGCAGGAGCTAAAAAAAGATCTGTTGCTCAATGGTGGGTCCATGATCGAATTCAGACTTGACCCAAAATTCAAAACAGTGGCGGGGACAGTGGTTCGTGACGACACATCTGGATTGACAGGCAAATTGACCGTGAACATAAAGTTAGACGGAGAGGTGGTATGGACCGAGTCGTTGACCGATGCGGAACCACGCGGCTTTGAACTCGACTTTAATAAAGCGCGCCGCATCATTCTTGAGGTTGACGCAGGGGACGACGGCGATGTCGGTGACAACATTCGGTTCCTGCGTCCCCGGCTGCTAAAATGATCGAATCGCAAATGCCAACCAAGCAATGATGCGGATCAACCTCCCTCTTCGAACGAATCATTGCACGACAAGATAATTTGCGAACACAGAAATGATTGATCGAGACATAATTTGTTGAACGCAGTCCTCAACAGGCATTACATTTCGCACGCGTCCTGACTGCCAACACCTGACTGCCAACACCTCTGATGCCCCTGTCCACCCCCGAACTTTCAACATCACTGAATTGATGACAAACCCAAGAAATCTTTACCTCAGCGGCCTGATTTCGCTTGGCATGGCGATCTCGGCCATCAACCTTTTGTCGGCAGCGGATCCCATCAAACTGGATCCAGCCTTAGAGGAGATTGAAAACGCTCGAATCGAGTCCGTCGCTCGCGCTGTTCCTTCAGCTGTAGGCGTGTTCGTGCCGGGTGGTGGTGGTGGTGGCAGTGGAGTGGTCATTTCGCCGGAAGGTTACGCGCTCACCAATTTTCACGTAACCAGCCCTGCAGGCTCATTCATGCGTTGCAGCATGAGCGATGGAAATGTTTACGACGCTGTCATCGTTGGCATTGACCCAGTGGGCGACTTGGCGATGATCCGCTTGTTGGGCCGCAGCGACTTTCCGACTGCCGAGTTCGGTGACAGCCGATCCGCAGAAGCAGGCGACTGGTGCATGGTAATCGGCAATCCATTTCTACTGGCAACCAACTTAAAACCCACTGTTACTTATGGAATCCTCAGTGGGGTAGGACGTTACCAGTACCCATCTGGCACGTTACTGGAATACGGTGATTGCCTGCAAACAGACGCCTCCGTCAACCCTGGCAATTCAGGCGGTCCCATCTATGATGCTGCTGGACGTCTACTCGGAATCGTTGGACGTTGCTCATTCGAGAAGCGTGGGCGAGTGAATGTTGGTGTTGGCTATGCCATTTCGATGAATCAAGCCAAGAACTTTCTTGGTTACTTACACAGCGGCCGAATCGTAGATCATGCAACGCTCGGTGCTACGGTGAGCACCTGTCTCTTATACACATCTGACGCTGCCGACGACTCCTTACGTGTAG
>CAJXTM010001036.1 GCA_913061385.1 uncultured Rhodopirellula sp.
GATCTTGCTGTTCTTGATCTTGCTGTTCTTGATCTTGCTGTTCTTGATCTTGCTGTTCTTGATCTTGCTGCTGTTGATCTTGCTGTTCTTGATCTTGCTGTTCTTGATCTTGTTGCTCTTGATCTTGTTGCTCTTGATCTTGTTGCTGCTGATCTTGTTGCTGCTGGAGCTGGTCAATGAGGCTTTGAGCTAACTCAATATTTGCTCGAGCATCATTGTCTTTTCCGTTAATTCTTAGTGAGCTGCGGTATTGCGTTATCGCGGATTTCAACAGATTCGTGCCTGCTTCGATATCTTGTTGAGGAGCAGGTGAGCCTGTCTGTGTTTGTACCTCCTTTGCGGGCGGAGTGAGCTCGTTCAATGCCTGCGAATAGAATGTGTTTCCGAGGTTGAATCTGGCCCTTGCCGCAACGGAGTCGTTCTGCGCTCCAATGACCTGGCGGAACTGGTCCGCAGCCAGAGCTAGATCACCGTTGCGATAATGAGCAATCCCGAGGTTGTAAATGGTTTCATCGCCCGGTTGGCTGACGGCTGTGTAGTTTTTGATCGCCAAGTCGTTGTCATTTGTTTGCAATGCACTGTCACCAGCCAAAGCGAGATTTGCTGTGTTTGGCGGTATGTCGGCGACGGCTGTCCGGGTGCAAATGGCGAGGATCAGGCAGGCTATGCCGGAACACACCCGTATCAGGCCAAGTGACTTTCCGTTTGTCTGACGAAAGCGATTTGAGTTTGAAGCGAGGCCAATTGGGGGGCGCCGGTCCCTCATTGGAGATCCCACCGAGTATGTGGTGCGTTGAAGCGATGTTTGTTGAAAAATCATTGGCATCAAGCTGTGTGAGAGTGTTCAGCGGCGGGTGGTTTTCCGCTGGCCTGGTTTTCCGCCGGACTGCAGTGCAGGCCGGTCGTTGTGCTCAATACGGAACAAGTGCGTTAAGGGATCGAGTCGATTTTGGAGGTTCTGACGTGAAAAATTGTTCAGAATCGAGGATTTATTTCTGCGGGATTTAATGTCGTTTGGATTTGGGCTTCACGTTGCTTCGTGGGAATCAACTCGTTTGACGAGGGGCTACGTGTCGCGAGCAGCAAAATTCAATGCGTATCAGGTTCCTCGACGGTTCCCGTACCAGCGTATTTGCATCCGGTCGCAATAGCGGAAACCCTCCTTTTCAACCCACTTTTTTAACCACTTGGCAGCTGCGTCCATCGCTTCGTTGGTGCTACCTTGCGGCATAACCCAAACGCTGTCGGCAGGTACCGTAAGTTGCTCGGTGATTTCCAGTAGTTCGTCGTAATCTTCGGGAGAGTCCACGACAAACTTGATTTGATAGTCGGGTGCAGAATCGATCAGCCGGCGCATGGTGTCGATTGGCATGCGGCGTTCCGCGTGTAATTTGCTCCATTTTGGATGCTGGATGGCATCTGGCGTGCTCGACTTGAATTTTGGGCTGATCGAAAGTAAGTCACAGGGGGTTTGGCGGTCGATCGTTCCCGCCGTCTCGACGGTCAGGTGGAAACCTTCGGATTGAAGCCGCTGGCAGAGGGCAGTGGAGTCCGTGGATAGCATCGGTTCTCCACCAGTTAGTACGACGTGTCGAAGGCCGGTTGCCTGAACAAGAGTCAGGATTTGGTCGAACGTAGTCTGTTCCCCCTTGGGGTTCCACGATGCATAAGGTGTATCGCAGAACCAGCAACGTAGGTTGCAACCACTGGTGCGAATGAAAAAGCTGTCCGTGCCAGTCAGCTTTCCCTCGCCTTGGCGACTTTGGAACGTTTCAGCAATACGCAGCGTCCCCCTAGTCGTCGTAGGCGACCCATGCGAGAATCCGGTATTACCAAGTGGAGTGATCAAATTGAGCGACTCAAATAACTTCCGCGACACCTTGGAAGTCTTCGAAAATCCAAGTCCATCGCGCAACTTTACGATTGAACATCATTGCCCCGAGTTCACGTCTGTGTGTCCGAAAACAGGCCAGCCTGACTATGGGACGATTGTTTTTACCTATGTACCTGACCAAGTCTGTGTCGAACTGAAAAGTTTGAAAATGTACCTTCAGCGTTTTCGTAACGAAGGAATTTTCTACGAAGCAGTCACCAACCGGCTCATGGACGATTTTATTGCCGTCGTCAAACCTCGCAAAGTGACAGTGGAAAGCCGCTGGACACCTCGAGGTGGTCTGAATAGTAATATCATCGTGAATTACCCGGATTTAGGCTAGGGCGGCTGGATTCCGTCAGTCCAGATCGGTCTCTCGTTGTCTGCGACAAACGTTTGTCAGTCTGGTCTTGAAATCGGCGGTTTCTCTGGAAACTTCGGGAAATCGCGTGGTCGCTCCTGTGTCACCGCGCGGACTCACAGTACGAAGTCACGGACCGCTGCTTTGTTTTTCC
>CAJXTM010001037.1 GCA_913061385.1 uncultured Rhodopirellula sp.
GAGATCAGCCTCGGTCTCGTGGGCTCGGAGATGTGTATAAGAGACAGGTATTTCTCCACCATGGCCCTCGCTCAGTTAAAAGACACTGAGTCGTTCCAGCAAGTGGTGGATCTGTTGGCGTCCACTGATAACAAAGATCCCGCTTTGAGGCATGCTGGGGTGATGTATTTGGCGAGTCTTCGGGATCCGGTGAAAATCGCGGCTCTGCACAAACACCCGAGCGAAACAGTTCGGCGAGTTGCGGTAGTGGCATTGAGGCGTTTGAAAACTAAAGATATTACCGTGTTTCTGGGTGATCGAAGTGGGCTGGTAGTGATGGAAGCCGCCAGGGCCATCCATGATGAACCAATCCCGTCGGCTATGAATGCACTGGCAGGCATGATTGGTGCGTCTGATGGCTCAACAGAATTGTTAAGGCGGGTATTGAATGCCAACTACCGACTTGGGACAGCAGCGTCTGCTGTGAAGTTAGCAGCCTTTGCGAGCCGGGAATCGGCGGTCCCGGAGATGCGGGCAGAAGCTTTAGAGATGCTCGGGCAGTGGGGACAACCAGATCCCCGTGATCGTGTTTTGAATGCGTATCGGCCTGTTGAGGATCGAGACCCAGTGGTTGCAAAAAAAGCTCTGGAACCTCATGTCGCTTCCCTGATCACGGCACCAGAGTTGGTTCGTGAAAAGACCATCGATGTGGCGTCAAGGTTAGGGATTTCGGGGATTGCACCCGTGTTGGTCAATCGCGTTTCGGACTCAGAGCTCGCACCCTCAACACGAGCTGCGTCCTTGTCTGCTTTGAATCGGTTAGACCCAAAGGGTGCTGTTGTCTTGGCCAAGCAAGTCAAATTGAAACCTGTAACGGAGTTGCTGCCCCAAGCATTGCAAGTGCTTGCTCAGCATGATGCAGTAGCCTCGTTGCCGCGTTTTATTGAGGCTACAGAGAGTCGGAACCTGAAAGTAAGACAACTGGCATGGGACATTCTGGCTGAATGCAATGCCCCTGAGGCAGTATCAATGATTGAAACCGGCGTTCGATCTTATTTGGATGTCACACTTTCGTCGGATGTTCATCTTAATGTCATTGAAGCTGCAAACGGAAAGGTTGACGCTGAGCTTCAGGCAGGCTTGGATGAGCATGTCACGGCATTGTCTGAAAAAGATCCATTGGCTCCCTGGTTGGTTGCTTTGGACGGTGGAGACGTTGAGAAAGGTAGGCAGAGTTTCTTTGAGAATACGAAGTTGTCTTGTCTGCGATGCCACAAAGTCGATCGGGCGGGAGGTGCAGTTGGGCCAGAGTTGACTCGCATTGGAGGCCAAAAAGATCGACGATATTTATTGGAATCCATTTGTTTACCAAATGCTCAGATCGCAAAGGGTTTTGAAACAGCAGTTATCGCCAACGACCTTGGTCAGGTTTTTACCGGCATTGTGAAGACTGAGAACGATGAGTTCATTGAGCTGATTCAAAATGATGGTGGCCAAGTACGCATTCTGATGGATGAGATCGTAGCAAGGCGGAAGGGAATTTCGTCCATGCCAGCCGAGCTGACGAAGCTGATGTCAAAAAGAGAGTTGCGGGATCTCGTCGCATATCTTGCTAGTTTGAAGGCAAGTAAACGCGGTGCTGACGAGGCTGAATGATACAGATTGTTCGTTTGGTAATGACTTGGGTTTTGTGATGTAATGATCGCGGAGCGATGGCAAGTGGTGTTCGTCCGGGATGAACATCGAGCGAATCAATTGCCAAAGCCATCCGGAATTTTGGGTTCTGGACTTTCCAGATTCACCGAGTTACATCTTGCGTCATTGTGCCAACAATTTTCAGCACTCTTCGGTGTATTTGGGATTGGATGTACAGCATTATTGAAGGATTTGTTGCCTCGCCATTTCTCATGATCTACATTCGAGTCAGTGGCTTAGGTTCGGTGTGCGATTGACGTCGCATGAGTGGGCATGGCAGCTATGGTTGATTTTCTTTGCAGTCTTTGTGAGGCCGGAATGGTATTCGGCCTGCGAACATAGTTACGGATAATCCACAGCTATTTCAACGATGACTTGCGACCAAGTCGCTGAGCGTGTTGCTGGTTTGCGATCGGAGCTTTCCCCGTCGACATTGCATGCCATGCCTTCATGATTCTTGCTCGAAATAACGACGAACGCATTTTGCAAGAGGATGCTTCGTTGTATGCCGAAAGGCGTGATGCTTCGAAGCTATTAGAAATAGCTTCAGCAATATAATACGATTGCAATTGAGCCTGAGCGTTTGTGCGAGGACGAACGAACCGAGTTTAGCGAATAGTAATTGTGGACTCTGCTGGGGCTGTGAACGCTCAAGGCTAGTTGCTTGAGATTTACACGGAACAGCCCCAGTTTGTGAGATC
>CAJXTM010001038.1 GCA_913061385.1 uncultured Rhodopirellula sp.
ACATTGGCGAATTGGTCTATGGCTACGGAGAGCTCGGTTATATCTATGCGGATGTTGAACCCAAAACGGTCATGCGGGACGAAGCCAACGTCGTCGACTTGGTTTACGAAATCACAGAAGGTGATCGTTGGAAAGTTGGTCAAATTCTGGTCAACATTGAGGGCGAGCCGGACCTCATTAAAGAAACAACCATGTTGAACCTCGTCGATCTGCGGGAAGGCGACTGGATCGATCGACGAACACTTGAACTCAATCGTAGACGCCTGGAACGAAGCCAGCTGCTGGAAGTCAATCCACAGATCGCTGATCCACCGGACATCAAGGTCGTGCCGCGCGGGGAGCAATTTGATGAATTCTAAAAACAAAACCCAACGCTGCGATGGCGGCGTCCCCTACTCGTTCACTGTTACCTTTCAAACTTCAGATGAAGCCGACCGCATGAAGGACACGAATAGCACACCACAGGGCCATTGGACCAACGCTTTGGCAATGCTTGGATTGCTGGTGTGCCTGGCAGGTTGCGCCGGCCCACTGACGAATCAATCATGGTTCAACCAGTCCGCTCCAACGGTTCCTGCATCTGGTCCAGCGAACGGATCATTCACAGTATCTCCGATTACAGGCGAAACACTTACACCTCCGACTGACCCCGGTGAAGTCAATTTCAGCCTGTCGGACATCAACCTCGGCGACAACACCGCCGCGAATGTGAGCACCGCAAATGTGCCTGCAACTGGGAACAACAGCTACAACCAGCCTGCAACTTACAACCAAGGGGTTGCTCCCGTGTCCGGCTACGCAGGTGATTTGGCAACGACCCCGAGCATGAACGCAGCAGCGTCACAACCAGCTAGTCCAGCACCGTATGTTGCCCGACAGTTCCCAAGCGAACCGCCTCCCAATTACTCACCTCCAACGATTGCACCGCCATCCCTTGCCACGGCTCCGCCGACCACGGGGAACGCGCCCCCACCGAATTATCAACCTCCGGCATCACCCGGATTTGGTTCCGGACTACCGCCCGCAACAACCACCCCTTTTGCACCCCCGATCTACGGCACCGCTGATGGCGCGCCGATGGTGGGGAACACAGGCATTGCCGAGCCCTATGCACCCATCACGCCAAACATGGGATACCAACCCGGTCCAACCGTGCGTGAAGCGGACTTAATCATCAATGGCTTTCCAGCCCGCACAGGTCGCATCATGCTGGGTGGTGCAGTCAACAGCGATGCCGGAATCACTGGGCAACTGACGATTGACGAACGCAACTTCGACATTTGTCGCTGGCCACGTTCTTTTCAGGACATGTTCAGCGGAACGGCGTTCCGGGGCGCAGGGCAAACATTTCGCCTTGAGGCCGCACCGGGCACAAGCTTCAAACGTTACACCATGCAATTCGCTGATCCGAATCTGTTTGGCTACAAGCCAGTCAGCATGTCGATTAGCGGATTCCTTTATGATCGTCGCTTCGAAGACTGGGACGAAGAGCGTCTTGGCGCTCGGCTCTCGTTTGGTTACCGGATCACGCCCGACCTGTCGATTTCAGCGGGCCTCACCGGCCAGCGTGTTGACATGGGTGGTTATGACAAAGACAACACCATCAAGGCGTTGGAAGACGTGTATGGCAAGACATCACTGTTCACCGGCGAACTCGCGCTGGTTCATGACACAAGGAACAGTCCGATCCAAGCCTCACGAGGTCACTTCTTCGAGTTTAACTTTGAGCAAGCGTTTGGTGATTTTTCATACCCACGCTTCGAGCTTGAGTTCCGTCGCTACTGGCTACTGGCGGAACGTGCAGACGGTTCGGGCAAACAAACGTTCTCGTTTTCAACGCGAGCAGGCTACAGCGGAAAAGACACCCCGATCTACGAAAACTTCTTTGCCGGGGGCTACGCAACCATTCGCGGCTTTGAATTTCGCGGTGCAAGCCCGGTGCAGAACAATCCGGGACAAGGGGACATCGAGGTCGGTGGTCGCTTCCAATGGCTCAACACACTGGAGTACATCTTTCCAATCACGGCTGACGACGCCTTTCGAGGCGTTGGATTTATCGATTTTGGTACGGTCGAACCGACAGCGAAGCTCAGTTCACAATCCTACCGGGTTGCCCCGGGACTGGGTTTGCGAGTTGCCTTGCCAATGCTCGGCCCAGCACCACTGGCCTTCGACTTTGCCTACCCGGTGGCCAAAGCAGACACCGACCAGGTGCAAGTCTTCAGTTTCTATATGAGCATGGTCCGCTAACGTGATCGCCTCGGTGGGCTGATCAGTCCTACTTCCACATCCCGTAGGCCCCCGTCTCGTGAACGGCTTTCACGCGGCGTTTCGGCACACGCCAGCCCCTGTCTCTTATACACATCTCCGAGCCC
>CAJXTM010001039.1 GCA_913061385.1 uncultured Rhodopirellula sp.
GATCAGCCTCGGTCTCGTGGGCTCGGAGATGTGTATAAGAGACAGTCCTTGAACACTTGCACCTTCGGTCAGCGGTTCGGCGCGGTTGGCCATTCCTGCTGGGCCGCTCAGGATGGCCTCGACGTCAGTTGCTGCGAGCTCCGCATCTAATTCGGCTTGAATGTCATCCGGAAGCGCATGCCGCGAATTGGGGATGGCGACTTTGGCCGTAGGTGCCTGTTGAGGACGCTTGGGTTTGGGCTTATCCCCGGCTAGCCTTGGCCGCGGACTCGACTTTTTATTGGATTTCCCGTTTCCAGAGTTTTTGTCTCCCTGCCCATCATTGTTGGCTTGCAGATCTTCGGTGCTGACGGAGGGCGAAGCCGGCTTCGCGATTCCCAGACCCCTTGCTGCCAGTGGGCCAGGCCCGCGAGCTCGTTTGGGCATCTGGCTTGCTGGTTCGACGCCGGTTGTCGCTTCTTGACTGTCCGGCGTTGTGGCAGCAGCTTCCGTGGTTCCAGTGCCGCCCTGTGCCGAAGCTTCGACGACTTGGCGCTCAGCGGTTTCAGAAGCAACCGTGGCTGGGGGAGTTGATGCGTCCGTGGGGTCTTGGCCGTCCGTGGGGGCTGGTTCGCCGCTGCTCATCAGTTTCGTCGAAAAGTGGAGGAGGGTAAAAACTGGTCAATGGATTGGGTAGAGTGCGTTCAGGCAAGCCTGTGCGAACTGCCCACGTTTATGATACGAAGTCCGTGCTCCCAAGAGACCACGTTTTAGCCCATAAGTCATGAGTGCAAGCGGGCTTTACGGCGGTCAGGTTGCAGGTGCAACCTTAAGCGTCGTAGGTTTTCGGACTCCGAAATCACCTTCTCTGCAAAGTGTAGTCTAGCAATCGACGTTCTGGGTCGGTAGCCTTCGCGATCTGGCCGAATCTGCTTCCGATCAGATTATTTGGCCACGATTTGCCATAATATTCGTCAATGGAGATGTTTGAATGCCTCAACTTGACCCATTTGCCCTCGCAAAATTCGCTGGTTTGCCGTCGACGCTGGCCGAAGCCATCGCTGCAGCGGATTTGCCCAGTCTTGGGGAAGGTTCAACGGCAATGCAGCTAACCGAGCTGTTGAACGATGTTGAAATATCCGAGTCAGGACTCGTATTTGCCAACGGTGAAAATGTGGTTTTGTCGGGGTCTCAGGCTGCTCTGGCGTTTTCTGGCCTTTGGCTCTTGGCCGGTGATCTAGAGAAAAGTCACTCGATCAGCCAAGACATGCCTTGTCGCGATGGAAGCTTCTGGCACGGAATCATGCATCGTCGAGAGGGTGATTTTGGGAATTCCAAATACTGGTTTCGAAAGGTCGGTAATCACCCAGTTTTCGAACAATTGCCCAAGTTGAGCGACGGAATTTATGCGGATCCATTCGACTTTGCCGATCAATGCAGTCGGGCCCTCAGCGATAGCACAAGCGAAGCACATCAAAGTTGCTTGCTGGGGCAGTGGCTTGAATGGCAGGCTCTGATGGTTCACTGCCTTGGTCAGTAGCGTCTGGTTCACTGCCTTGGTCAGTAGTGTCTGGTTCAAGGCCGTGGTCAGTAGTGTCTGGTTCACGGCCGTGGTCAGTAGTGTCGTACTCGCAACGCTATGGCGTGGTGGAAAACAGCGTTCAGGATCCAAAAATGGTTAAATTGGGCTTGGAGTCAGCTTCGAGTTGCTTCTCGCATTCGCGGGCGTTCTCGATGCACTCTACGATTCGTGCTAGATCCGAACGTTGCTCGTGGGCGGTTCGGCCTCGCTCTCCTGTGATGACCAGAATCGTGTCTTCAGGAGCGGCTTCGGTGATAGCCCATTGAATCGCTCGTTGTCGATTCGCTACCAGGCGGAAACTTGCACACTTTTTGACACCATCCAGCACGTGGTGAGATGCCGCCAAGAAACCAGACCGTGACTGTTCGGTTGCGGTGATGATCGCCTGGTCAGAGAAACGCTCCAGTTGGGTGCCGTATCGTGATAGCGTGTCTGCATCGACAGTGGCGTCAATCGCCAAGACGCACCAAAGTTTGCCTCCGGCTTTCATGTCACGGCAAGGCCGCATCGCTGCGACGGCTCTTGCAGGCGTACCGCCCGCATCAATCACGACAGTGGATTTCCCATAATCTGCCATCCGCTGGCCGCGACCTGGGATTGTACGTAATTGGCTTAAACTCTCGGCGATTCGCTCCAGCGGTTCCGCAAGCAATAACCCGACCACGGCGGCCGCTGCATGGTTGGCTGACATCGCATGACCGCAAAGACTTGTTTCCATCACAGTTGTTGAGTTCTGGTGAGTCAGCAATAAGGTGGTGACGCCATCAGCTCTGTCTCTTATACACATCTCCGAGCCCACGAGACCGAGGCTGA
>CAJXTM010001040.1 GCA_913061385.1 uncultured Rhodopirellula sp.
ATCTACACGTAAGGAGTCGTCGGCAGCGTCAGATGTGTATAAGAGACAGTGACTGTCCCGCTGAAAGAACGTGCTGCTGATGTGAGCCTCAACGCCACAAACTTCCTTGTTGATCTTGCTGAAAACACCCCGGCAAAAGATCGCACAACCGCAGCGTTCATTGATGCCATGCAACTTGCAGATCAGCTTCTCGCAATCGTTCCGTCAGAACAGGCCAGAAGCTTTCGAAAGCGACTCAATGCCGTCACAGTGCGAGTGGTTCGAATCAAAACAGTTGAGGAAGAGATGCGATATGACATCCCCTATTTTGCAGTGGAAGCTGGGAAGTCGGTTCAGATCGTACTCGAAAATCACGACCTGATGCCACACAATCTTGTAATCACATTACCAGAGGCACTGAAGGAGGTCGCTCAACTTGGGCTACAAGTCGGACCCAACAATGGCTGGCAGGGTCTGCCTTATGTTCCTGAATCTGACAAGGTTTTGCACGCGACCTCGATGGTTCCCGCAGACCAACAAGCCACCCTGACCTTCACAGCTCCAACCACCGCGGGCGAGTATCCCTATGTGTGCACATTTCCGCAGCACTGGTATCGAATGTACGGAGTAATGGTCGTCGTGAATGACCTCGATGACTGGCAAAAAAAACCAGTCGAGCCGGCAAATCCCATCGGCAGCAATCGTTCATTCGTACAGGCTTGGAAAGTTAGCGATCTGAAAGACGAACTCGAATCCGGTATCCGCGGTCGCTCACCTGAAATAGGCAAACGACTGTTTGTTGAAGCCTCGTGTGCAGGTTGCCATAAGATGCAGGGAGAAGGTGGTGCGATTGGACCGGAACTCACTGACGTATACGCACGCTGGAAAGGCGACCGCGTTGGCATCCTGCGGGAAGTGCTGGAACCTTCACATAAAGTGGACGCAAAATATGTAATGCAACGTATCCTGACAGTTGATGGGCATACCGTAACTGGCGTTTTGCTCAGCGAAGATGACGACAAAGTTGTCTTGCTTTCGAACCCCGAAGCGAAGGAACCCACTGTCATTCTGCAGGATGATATTGAAGCAATGGTCCCCTCATCTGTTTCAATGATGCCCAAGGCGCTCATGGATCAATACACCAAGGATGAGGTCTTTGAGGTATTGGCCTATCTGGAAAGTGTTGCCTCAAAACCAAGTCCATGATTCTGATGGTAAAATCCAACGCTTGGTTGCCTGTTGCCCCAACGGCATACCCAACGAAAAAGGAAGGCTTGGAAACTTCAAAGAACAAGCGATCCAGAAAAGAAAACGGAATGAATTAGGTAGGGTAGGGCAGGGCAGGGCAGGGCACTATGAACAACCTAGTTTGCCGTCAGCCAGCGGACTTGAAATGGCCGCATCGGAATTCCATCTTCCGGCCAAATACGCTCTAAGGCCAACTCATCATAGGCAAGTGCCTCATCTACCAAGCCGTTTGGTATGACACGAGGATTATGTGTCAGGTTGGCAACCACTGCCAAGCGTTCACCAGTTTCGGTTGTCCTGACAAACCCCAGCAATCCGTCACCGGCCAAGGGCAGCACCTGCATGCTGGCCTGAGGATGAAAAGCAGGTTGCGCGATACGCACCGCTAACAATCGCCGGAAACCTTCGAAAACTCTGCGTTGCAAACCCTGCGGTTCCGCAATGACAGATTCAAGCGTCTGCCTTTCATATTTGTGTCGATTGATTCGCCGATTTTGTCCTGTTTCAATGGCGGCTGCAACATCATTAGGAGAGCCCACAAGACTGTGGAAGTAGACAGCAGGAATTCCCGGCAGGCCCAGCATGATTGCCTGTGTCGCAAGGAAGCACCTTGAATGCTCCTGTGGCTCGACTTTACTGGAATCGGCAACAGCGTCCAAATAGGTGATATTCAACTCATACGGACTGTCTGTACCATCAGATTGGCGACGAGTACTGACTCTACCACCGTGCGACCTGACAATCGCGGCCAGTTTGTCGACTCGCTCTTGACTGACGATACCTTCGAGTGGCCTGACCCCGATACCATCGTGTGATGCAGTAAAGTTAAAGAACGTAGTGATTTCACTCGGCGGCTGTATCGTAGAAAGCCAATCTCGCAACACCGTCGTATCAGTATTGTGAATCGCGTCCAGCAAGAGTGGTGGCAAACTGAACTGATAAACCATGTGTGCTTCATCATCACCACAACCAAAGTAGCTGACGTTTTCTCCGTGCGGTACATTCGTCTCTGTGAGCACCAAAGTCCCGGGAACTAGTTTATCAAGAACGCGCCGCATCAATTTCACGGCGGCATGCGTCTCGGGACGATGAATACCTGTCTCTTATACACATCTGACGCTGCCGACGACTCCTTACGTGTA
>CAJXTM010001041.1 GCA_913061385.1 uncultured Rhodopirellula sp.
CGAGATCAGCCTCGGTCTCGTGGGCTCGGAGATGTGTATAAGAGACAGCCTCAGGTCCGGCAGGACTTTTTAAGTGTTGCGTTGAATCGACCAGCTGATACACAGTTTCAACATGCCATCACCGATGACGGATTTCATTTGAGGGTGGGCTATGAATACTTCTCGGACAATGGGACTGCAACAGAGACCATTCTTGCCCTGTATCCGCATCTGTCACGATTATCGAATGATGTGTCCTCTGTTGGCAACGAAGGTTACCTCAGCCCGCGCGGGCTCATGCAACCGATCAAGACTGACAACGCGGTATTCGATTTGCCAGCACGCGGTGTGTTGCCAAATCTGCCACCAATTCTGAGTGAATCACAGACAGATGAACTGCTGGGTTTGATTCGCGTGGATAGCGACGCAAATGATCCGGCCCGATATCTCTCGGGTTTCAGTGATACTTACTGGTCGGGCAAAGCGATGTTGAAATTGTCACAATTGGCCCAGATGGCAGAAGTCGTGGGTGAATTTGAGACTCGGGATCGGATCCTGAATGCGATCAAGGATGAACTCAATGACTGGTTCCGAGCTACTGGCGAGTCGGGTGATAAACACTTTGCCTACAACACGCAGTGGAACACATTGCAGGGTTACCCTGATAGTTTTGGATCAGCGGGTGACCTGAACGATCACCATTTCCATTATGGGTACTTTGTGCACGCAGCAGCTTTGGTGGGATTGGTTGATCCGGCCTGGGCTCTTGAAAATCGCGACATGGTTGATCTTTTGATTGCGGATGTTGCAGGGAATGATCCGTCCAGTGCATCATTTCCTGAGTTACGTAGTTTTAGCCCAATGGCGGGTCATTCGTGGGCTTCCGGACATGCAGCTTTCAGTAGCGGTAATAATCAGGAATCGAGCAGCGAGGCGATGAATTTTGCTACCGGAGTAACACTTTGGGGCGAGGCAACGAGCAATGCTGATACTCGTCAGCTGGGACAAATGCTGTACAGTCTCGAAGCAGAGGCGATTGCTGAGTATTGGTTTGATCGGTATGGAACGATCTATCCAGATTCATACGAACATGAATCGGTGGGAATGATTTGGGGTGATGGTGCAGCCCACGCGACCTGGTTCTCAGCAGAGCCTGAATTGATCAAGGGGATCAATTTTCTGCCATTCCACGGCGGCTCGCTCTATCTTTCCGAGATGGCGGCTGATCCTGCAGCTCTGTTGGCCGAGATCGAACAGCTCAACGGTGGGCCTGCTGATGACTGGCCCGGTATTGTGCTGCAATATGAAGCGTTGGTTGATCCGGCTTCTGCAGCGACCCACTATCAGCAGCAAACGCCAAATTATGAAGCGGGGCAAAGTCCGGCGTACATGTTCTTTTGGGTCAGCGTGCTCGAAACATTGGGAACTCCCATCTCGACGGTTCGCGGGGATCATCCTGTTTCTGCGGTCTTTGAAAATCAGGCAGTCCGTACCTATTCCGCGCACAATGCATCGGGGGATGTGATTGCTGTGAACTTTAATGATGGAGTCACGTTCGATGTGAAACCCGGCGAGTCAGCGACACGGCAGAGGGTTTTGGGGTCTGACGTTCTAACTGATCCTTTTGCAGACGGTGTCAATGATCCGGGGACAGGTGGTCAGAATTACGACGTGGTCGAATCTGTGGGTTCAGTGGATCTGTTGGTCGAACGATCAACCGGCATTGCCTTTGTTGCACGCGACTCAGGAAACTCTGAGTCGGTGACCCGATACGGTCAGTGGTGGGATGGTGACATTGTCCTGCAACGTGGTGACTGGCAATTGATTGCGGCTGCGGAGGACTCGCAAGGGCGATTGCGTGTTCTGGACGTCAATCCATCGGCTACGAATAGCTACGGTTGGATTCTTGACGATTCGGGCTTGTTCATTGGCGAAGATGTTTACAACGCTGGGAGTATCACCGAGGCAGAAGTGCTGTTTGAGTTGGACCTGAATGGTGATGGAACCATTGGTGATGTTGTAGATGAATTCCCGCCGATTGCTGCTGGTGATGTGTCGGACGAGGGTGTGAATCTTCGTTTGATGAGCTTCAATGTGTACTATGCAAGTCTCGGCGCAGAATATCGCATCAATGGCATTGCACAGTCAGTCGCCGATTATCAGCCGGACATTGCAAGTTTGCAGGAAATGTGGGGCGAGAAAGAACAGATTCTCGCTGCCATCGAACAGAAAACCGGTCTCGACTATGCGTTTTCTGTCGGTAGCAATACGTGGGATGGTGACATCCTTTATCGCCGAGATCGTTGGACGATTGTTGACGATGGCGTGTTGAGTTACGACCTGTCTCTTATACACATCTGACGCTGCCGACGACTCCTTACGTGTAGA
>CAJXTM010001042.1 GCA_913061385.1 uncultured Rhodopirellula sp.
GTATAAGAGACAGCTGTGTGGAACTGGATCGTTGTTGGGCATTTGACCTCAGCCGCGTCGACGAACATTTTCAATTCAACCAACAGGCGACTGGCTGGGGTGTGCGTGTCCTTTGAGACCAGCTCATCACCACGAACAAGCTCAGTTGCCGATACTCCCGCCAGGTTTAATGCGGTGCGAACGCCGATGCGAGATTGTTGTGCGTCAGAGCCATGGACTTCAATTTCGCGAATGCGAACCAACTGGCCAGTGCGAGCAATCTGTAACTGATCACCAATCTCTAAGACGCCGGTCCACGGCGAGCCAGCCACCACGCAACCGCGGCCCTCGACCGTGAAAATGCGGTCGATCGGCATGCGGAAGTGACCAGATATAGCCCGGTCTGTTTTCCTCGCCATCTCGGATAAAAGATCACGGAGTTGGTCCAAGCCCTCGCCGGTGACGGATGAAAGTGGCACCTTGGGAATGTCTTCAAAGCCAAATTCTGCAAGAAACAGTTCCAGCTCTTCCGCCAATTCGAGTTGCGTGTTTTGATCAGCCAGGTCAATGCGAGACATCGCAACAACAAGCTTAGTGACCCCAAGCGATTGCAGGATCGCAGCATGTTCAAGTGTCTGGGCTTGTATGCCCTGATCACAGGCGACAACTAGCAAACCAATGTCCACGGCCGAAACGCCGGCAAGAAGGTTGCCGATGTACTTCTGGTGCCCCGGGGCGTCGATCAGTGCGAACTGATCGGGGCCGTGAGTGAAGGTGGCAAACCCAAGATCAATCGTGATTCCACGTCGCTTTTCTTCCGGGTGACTGTCAGTGTCTACCCCTGTCAACGCTGCTACTAACGAGGTCTTGCCGTGGTCAATATGACCTATCACGCCAATGATGGTGTAGCTCATCGAGCGGTGCCGGGAGAGAGGGACGATATGGCTAGTCGGTCGAGAAATGGTTTACAAAACCATGCGATTCCATTTTGGCTGATCAAGGCCGGAATCGCTAGGACTGATAGCTGACCGTTTCGCCAGATCAAACCGCTACGGACGATGGTTCAGGTAAGCTTTAACGAGGATTTCGTGGAAATGAAGTTCTTGACGTGGGGAATAAGCCTGTTAAACTGGTCGTAATGAGAATCAATTTCAATAAGGCTTCGGCCAGAGGCGTTGTTCGTTGCAGAAAGAAACCATCCTTAACGTTTTCCCCACCGCGGATGACCTTCATCGGTTAGTGGTCGCTGTCCAGCAAGAGCATGCGTCAAGTCGTTTGGTTCTGCGACAAGAGACCTATGCTGAGGATGTGGGTTGGTTTGTGCAGAGTTGTGTGGCTATCGAGCCCGAGCAGGTTGCTGGACTGAAAATGGCGCTCTCAAGCCAGGGTGCTAACAGGGACAGAACTAAGAACTCTCGTTCGACTCTGTCGCGTGTCCCAGCAATCTTGCGATTCAACGGTGAGTTGGCCGGGAACGCTGGCTGAGCGAGACAGCTGATATCCCTCGCAAGGCTAGATTCACGCGGGATTTCTAAACTGCCGAGAACGTACTCGCGGTCATCCCCAATAATTCCCGTCTGACGTTGCGCGACTGATACCTGATCAACCGCAGGCTCCGATGAGAGGCCGTGCGGGATGTTTTCTGTGACGGTTCTTACACATCGCGAAGAAGCGCCTGAGATCAGCTCATCGCCTGGAACGGTCGGAACTATTTTCCATGACAATGAATGTCAGGCACTCTTGAGAGCGGGATTTGCTGCTGCAGCTCCAGAGTTACGTAACAGTTTGGTGTACTCGTCCACGCCTTCCTGCTCTTCCTTCAGGATATCTTCCAAGAAGACAACGAGCGGTTTGTCATCACCGGCGAGCTCGATTGCCTTGCTGTACATCTCAACAGCCTTTGATTCGAAGGCCAAGCTGAATGAAAACACTTCCTGCAGATCTCGTGACTGCTGAATCTCATTGCGAGTTGCAACAGGTACGCCACCGAGGGCTACGATCTTGTCCCCAACCAATCTTGCATGTCCGAAAGATTCCTTTGCATCGCTTAGAAATTTGTCGGCATAAACTTCACGCCAGACACCTTCAATGATAAAACCCGCTTGGGAATACTGGGCAACACCGGTCCACTCATGTTTGAGGATTTCGTTGAGGTGGTCGATGAGAGTTGGGTTGGCCATGGTCGTTGTCTCGTACCTTATTAGTATTGAGCAGGTATATATATCTATCTCAGCAGAGAAGCTCTACTTCCCTATCCGGGTTGGAAAGATAGCCGGATTTGCCGCTTCTTAAAACACCAATCACGGATCGCAAGTCAGATTGCTCCAGTTCTGGTCCTATTTCTGTCTCTTATACACATCTGACGCTGCCGACGACTCCTTACGTGTA
>CAJXTM010001043.1 GCA_913061385.1 uncultured Rhodopirellula sp.
TACACGTAAGGAGTCGTCGGCAGCGTCAGATGTGTATAAGAGACAGACCTGATACCACGGGCAGAATCCGCCCGTGGCTCTCTTGCAAATAACCCAAATCCCGTGAGTAACGCAATCCCGACTAGGGGCTCGATCTGTGCTTCTGGTGATCGCCTGCAGGCTGGAATGAGCAAGTCTGCTTAGCGGTCCCCCAATTCGTCTATGAAACAGGAGTCTGCTAGCAATTGGTCGACGCTGGCAGCTGCACTCGTTTTTCGTTTGAACTCAATGTATTGCTGCGGAAATGCCGCTGGAATTGGGGACTGGGCTTGCTCGCTTGATGCAAATGCGGGTTGTGAAACATTCAAGACGCTTGCGGGCGTGTGGTGCAGTTCGGGTGACTGTTCATACTGATGAGGGAGAAATTCTTTGCTTTCCCCTTCGCCGAGGCCCGACGAAGTGGCCAAGTCGTTGAGAATCTGCAATGCATCCAGCGAGGTTATGCTCCCGCTACCGTTGCGATCAAAGTACAGTCCGGGGAAACTTCCTGTGGCAATGGGGTCGAATAGCTCATTGGTGTTTGCGTCTGAGTACGCGTGACGCCCAAGTTCGTTGATGATCAGAAGTGCATCGAGTGTGCTTTCTTGATCGTCACCATTGACATCCCCCAACCGAAGGAAATTTTGCCACGGGTCAGCCGGATTTACATTGATGATCGAATTGGTGATTTGATGACTTGCTGTCTGCATAAAGATGCCATCAAGAATGCTGGCGGTACCAATTTTCCAGTCTTCGAGATCCGTGAATTTGAGCTGGTCACCATCGTTCAAAAGTACCGTCAGCTGATTTTCCAGTGGTGCCATGTCTGTGATCAGTCCTGCATTCAAACTGACCGTTTGGGATGTTGAGGCTGTCAGGTCCAGTGTCTGGAATTGTTCGATCAATATTCCAGGGTCGGTAAGATCGAATACCGCCTCGTCACCAACAATCTGGATCGTGTTGCTGCCATTTCCGCCTCGCATGATCAGGTCGCCGGCGGGTAAAAATGCATTGTTTTGGGTGTTGATAATAAGGAATTGGTCGATGTCTCGGCCAGTGAGAGTGAGTGATCCGATACTGGTGATAGGCAAACGAAGAGCTTCCACACGATTGATTTCTGTGACCAATTGAGCGTTATCGATAAACAGGTTGGCGTCGACGCCGGCAATGTCGACGTCGACGTCTTGCAGGTTCGTGCCATCAAGCAGCGTGATCATGTAATCTTCAACTTCACCGTCAGCAGCCCCGCCTACAGGATCGAGGCCACCGGCGGAACTGATGCGGAATCGCGCTGCTGTTTGACCCACAGTCGAGCCTGACGGAATGACATATGAAAGCAGGTTGCTGCCGGGCAGGGCATCGATGTTGTCAGCAATTTGCTCGCCTGGGTCAGACCAATCACCATCGGCGTTGAAATCAATCCAAGCATCAATCTTGCCTGATGCGGATGCAATGACTTCGAAGCTTGATTTGGTATCTGCCGCGGGAAGTGCAATGGCATCCGTGATTTGCAGGACGCCGTCCTCATCGCTGCCGTCTCCAGATGCATCTGGCGAGGCTTGCCCATCGTTTTCACTATCGACACTGACGCCGAATGTGAGTGGGCCAGCGATGTGCCGTGCGCCGTTGTTAGCCAGTGTCACCGGATAGCTTGCAGGCGCGTCTCCGAAATCCAGTGCCTCGAGAACATCAATGTTCACCTGAGCCGTGTTGGTCTCGTAGTTGCCGTCAGCATCAGGTGTGAACGTAGTGGAAAGAACTTGGTCGTTGCCGATTCCAAGCACAGTGCCAGCTTCGGGGTTGTAGGTGAACGTTCCCGGAACGGCGCTGGTCGCGTTGAGCTGAGTGATGGTCAACGGCGTTCCAAAGCCAATCGAAGTTGGGTCGTTCCACGTGATCGTCGGGACGGCCTTGAGCACATTGATGGTGACGCTGGCAGAGACTGAAACAAACCCAGGAGCACTGGGATTGAATATGACCTGTAGTTGCTGTCCAAGATTTGCATCCAGAAGTGTGCCCGAGGCTGGCGTATAGATGAAGTCTCCGGAGACGTTGGCGGAGGCATTCAGTTGGGCAGCGGTTAACGGTGTACCAAACACAATGTCGGTGGGTGTGTCCCACGTCAGTGTTGGTGTGCTAGTGGTCACGTTGATCGTGACTGTCGTATCGGTGGGGCTGTAAAGCTGCAAGTCGTCAGGAGTGAATGTGGCTGACAATGTCTGGGCTTGCCCGAGGCTCAGAACCGTTCCAAGGGGTGGTGAGTAAGTGAAGTTGCCCGGGACGTTGGCCGATGCGTTGAGTCTGTCTCTTATACACATCTCCGAGCCCACGAGACCGAGGCTGATCTCG
>CAJXTM010001044.1 GCA_913061385.1 uncultured Rhodopirellula sp.
AGCGTCAGATGTGTATAAGAGACAGGCAGATTGCTGATGATCGGTGTTGCAACATTGTAGGGCAGGTTGGCAACCAGCAAAAAACGGGCATCATCACCAATTTGCTTCATGGCGGTGTGAATCTGTCCCATCAAATCATCGCGGAGCGAGTTTTTATTTCGTAATGCATCACCATGAATAAGGCGTACATTCGCTCTGCCCTCCAGTTCCTCGCTTGCCAACTGGTGTAAGTTTGCGTCAATCTCAACGCTCAGTACGGCCCCCGCGCGATCCGACAGACGACTGGTGAGCGAACCAACTCCCGTCCCAATCTCAAGTACCACGTCCGTCTTGCGGAGGTTGGCTGAATCAGCAATCAAGTCGATCAGGTTCAAATCAATCAGAAAATTCTGTCCAAATCTCGATACGGGCCGGAGACCGGCTGCGGCAAGGCGTCTGGATAGATACGTGGCGGTTTGGCGCGGTTGGTTCAAGCGAAATGCCGTTGAGAGAGATGGTGATTGAGGGATCTTATTGTTCAGGATTCGCTGGCAAAACCCAGCGAACGCTCGACGTACTTGGCGAGCACATCCGTTTCCAGATTTACTGCATCGCCTACTTTTCTTGACCCTAAGGTCGTCACATCCAGCGTGTGTGGAATCAACGCAACCGTAAAAGAATCGCTATCGGCATCGACCACGGTTAAGCTAATTCCGTCGATCGCAATACTCCCCTTAGCCGCTACCTGCGAAGCAAGCCGTTCTGGCATCTGAAATCGGAGGTGGGCCCACGGTGGATCTTCTCGCCGCTCCAGCAGTTTGCCAATGGCATCAATATGACCGGTAACGTAGTGCCCGCCCAGCCGATCGCCGACAGCCAACGATCTTTCTAGGTTAACACTTGAATGAGTGGCCAATCCACCCAGATTGGTGCGTGAGAGCGTTTCCTCGCCGGCTTCGAAATCGAGTCTGGTTCCATCGATCGAAATAACAGTCAAACAGCAACCATTGATAGAAATGCTGTCTCCAATCGACGCATCCTCAGCCAGCTTGCCTGCTTCAATTGTGAAGCGTCGACCGGGCGGTTGTTCGGCAACCACCGCAATTTCACCGACCGCTTCGACCAATCCTGTAAACATTCGCTACCACCTAGGGGTAAAAGATCTAGCAAAACACACCACTTAGCGGATTAAATTACAACACAAACGGCTTCAGGAGCAGATGGAGCCGCCGGAAAACGGTTGGCGGGTAGTCACTGAAACGTGCATTGAACAAAATGCCGGCCCACAACACAACGTAATCAATAGTCAATTCGTTATCTCGAAGAGGTTCTCATGACGCTGATCGAAGCCATTCACGCCCGTCAAATCCTTGATAGCCGCGGCAACCCTACCGTGGAAGCGGAAGTCCTACTCAGCGACGGCAGCCACGGTCGAGCTGCTGTCCCAAGTGGGGCCAGCACAGGCGTTCACGAGGCTTGGGAACTCCGCGACGGAGATAAATCGGTCTACATGGGGAAAGGCGTTCAAACTGCAATTAGTAACGTCAACGACAAAATTGCTGACGTTTTGCAGGGAATGGACGCTACTGATCAAGCTGGTATCGACGCAGCCATGATCGAGCTTGACGGCACCCCCAACAAGAAAGAACTGGGAGCTAACGCCATTCTAAGCGTTTCGCTTGCCACAGCACACGCAGCGGCGCATTGCACTGGCCAACCTCTCTACCGCTATCTCGGTGGTGCAGGTGCTCGACTGTTACCCGCCCCGATGATGAACATCATCAACGGTGGTGAGCACGCTGATAATTCCGTCGACATTCAGGAATTCATGGTGATGCCACTTGGCTTCGAGCGTTTCAGCGACGCATTGCGAGCCGGCACGGAAGTGTTCCACAACCTCAAGAGTGTGCTATCCAGCAAAGGCTACAACACTTCGGTGGGTGACGAAGGCGGGTTTGCACCCGACCTGAAAAGTAATCAGGAAGCCCTCGATGTGATCCTGCAAGCGATTGATCAGGCTGGTTACAAGGCCGGCGAGCAAATTTGGATCGCTCTGGACGCAGCGTCAACGGAGTTTTACGACGCCGAATCCGACAAGTACTCGATCGACGGGGAGCAGCTTTCCGGTGACGAAATGGTTGATTTCATGGCAGACTGGTGCTCAAAGTATCCCATCTGCAGCATCGAAGATGGCTGTGCTGAGGATGACTGGGCAACTTGGAAAAAGCTGACCGAAAAACTCGGCGACAAGGTTCAATTGGTAGGTGACGACCTCTTTGTCACCAACGTCGAAAGATTGCAGCGTGGGATCGATGAAGGAATTGCCAACAGCATTCTGATCCTGTCTCTTATACACATCTCCGAGCCCACGAGACCGAGGCTGATCTC
>CAJXTM010001045.1 GCA_913061385.1 uncultured Rhodopirellula sp.
GAGATCAGCCTCGGTCTCGTGGGCTCGGAGATGTGTATAAGAGACAGCTTTTGGTCCATGCTCGAGAATTCGAAAAATTCGCCGGCCGAGCACATGAACGGAGCCTGACATTGATTCCCCTGCGTATCTATTTCAATGAGCGGGGAATCGCTAAATGCGTGATGGGTCTAGCCAAGGGAAAAAAATTGCACGACAAACGTGAATCACTTAAGAAACGCGACACCGACCGCGGGCTACAACGAGCCATGAGGCGAAGATGACACAACTTTTAGAAATCAAAGATCTGAAAAAGAGTTTTGCTCAGCCAGAAGGTGGCAGACTGGTCGTTTTGGACATACCGGAATTCCAGATCGCCAAGGGCGAGCAAATGGCGCTCATTGGTCGCAGCGGAGGTGGAAAAACGACGTTACTCCATCTAATTGCGGGTCTGCTGGCACCCGATCAGGGGTCGATACGAATTGCCGGGATCGAAACCAATGGCCTCAGCGAACAGGGCCGTGACCGCTTTCGAGCCGAAACCATTGGTTATGTTTTCCAAACATTCAACCTGCTCCCCGCCTTCACTGCCATCGAGAACGTGCGTCTTGGAATGGCATTCGGTTCTGGAAAGCACCAGCATTCCCGAGCCGCTGACTTGCTGACCCGAGTCGGATTGCAAGATCGATTCAATTATCGCCCCAGACAACTGTCTGTTGGGCAACAACAACGAGTTGCGATCGCCCGTTCGCTGGCAGGACGTCCAAAATTACTTTTGGCTGATGAGCCGACAGCAAATGTGGACCCAAGCAGTGCAGAATCTGTCTTGGAACTGATACGCGAGACCTGCCGTGAAGAGGAAGTTTCGCTACTGACGGTAACACACGACATGCAAATTGCCTCTCGTTTCGATGGAATCCGTGAATTGGATGAGATCAACCAAGTTGATCACACCTCCACATCATCCGCGTAAGGAACGCACTGATTCTAGGATTTCAAACTGTTCACTTAATTTGGCATTGAAACAAGCACCCCACCATGTCTCTCATTCACATCGCTTGGCGCAATTTTTGCCACCGAGCACTCTCGAGCTTTCTGACCACTTTTTCACTCGCTCTTGGTGTTGGCCTGGTCGTGCTCGTCCTATCCATTTACGGCGTAATCAGTGAAGCGTTCACGCGAAATGCGTCGGTTGGCTACAACCTTGTGGTTGGTCCCAAAGGTAGCCCTCTCCAGCTCACCTTGAACAGCGTTTTTTATCTCAGCCAACCTATCGAAAATCTGCCTTACACAGAGTACATGGAATTCCTGCCCAAAGACGAGCGGGCAGCTATGGTCAGTCGCTTTGGTGGCGATCCCAAGCTGGCAGAACGCGATGGTCGATACGCACCTTACATTGCCGGTGGCTTTGCCATTCCCTTGGCCCTCGGCGATTACTACGGTGAATTTCGGGTGGTTGGTACAACCCCTGACTTCTTTACCAAATTGAAACATGGACCTAACGTGGATGAGGACTTCACATTCAGCGAGGGTCGAGCATTCAAAGATTTTTCAGCAGAACACAGTTACTTTGAATCCGTCGTCGGCTCACGAGTGGCGAAAGATATGAAAGTCAAACTCGGCGATCAATTCTTTCCAACCCACGGAGATCCTTCCGGTCATGGACATGAATTGGGCTTCACTGTGGTCGGGATCCTTGATCCAACCGGGACCCCGAATGACCGCGCGGCTTTCGTGAATCTCGAAGGTTTCTATCTGATGGATGGGCATGCCAAGCCTGTCGAAGCAGATCAGCAATCAGAAAATGATGATGGCAATCTTCTCGACGAAGCAATCGACGCCGAAGAATCGAACGAGGCTCAACCTGAAACCGATCCAACTCCCAATGCCAATGCCGCAGCAAGTAATGGTGTGCGACTGGTTCAAACTGGAGCAGGCGAAAGCGAGGTCGGCCCAGACTCAACCGCCCCAGACACAGCAGGAAAACGTCCCAACGAATACCGTCTGCTGTCCATCCCGGAGCGCGAAGTCACATCGATCTTGATTCGAAATGGGAACATCATGTTCGCGCCGGGTATGCAAAATGCCATCAACGAGGGAATTCGTTCACAGGCAGCCGCGCCGATCGGGGAAATCAACAAACTCATGAACCTGATCGTCGGCCCTCTGCTGACTGCGTTGTTGGCAATTACGGGAATCACCTGCGCGGTGGCCGCTATTGGGATCCTTGTATCCATTTACAACTCGATGAATGACCGCCGCAGGGACATCGCGATCATGCGTGCCTTGGGTGCCCGTCGGACAACCGTGACGAGCATCATCATCTTCGAAAGCTGTCTCTTATACACATCTCCGAGCCCACGAGACCGAGGCTGATCTCG
>CAJXTM010001046.1 GCA_913061385.1 uncultured Rhodopirellula sp.
CTACACGTAAGGAGTCGTCGGCAGCGTCAGATGTGTATAAGAGACAGGAACATCACCGTATCGTTTGAACAGCAGAGCAAATCTGCCACCGCAGACGCCAATGGCAAGTGGATGATCAAACTCGACCCCATCAAGGCGAATTCGGAAGGTCAGAAACTCGAAATCAAGGGTAACAACACAATCACAATCCAGGAGGTCCTTGTCGGAGAAGTATGGATCTGTTCCGGCCAATCGAATATGGAGTGGAGCGTTGGTAATTCACTTAATGCAAAGGAAGAGATTGCCGCAGCCGATTTCCCGATGATTCACTTGTTCAACGTTCCCGGACACACCACTTCAGACAAGCCACAAGAGAAATGCCCGGGCCAATGGGCGGTCTGCTCTCCACAGTCAGTTTCCGGTTTCTCGGCAGTTGGTTACTTCTTCGGCCGACGCCTCAATCGGGAACTGAACGTCCCGATTGGATTGATCGGATCAAACTGGGGCGGGACGCGCATAGAACCATGGGTTAGTTTGGATGGATTTCGGTCTGTTCCCGAACTTTCCAAGCAAGCTGCTGAGGTGGAAAAACTGTGGAGTGAAGGGGGCAAAGTCGGAAGCGGCACACCTTCAGCAATTTACAACGCAATGATCAACCCGCTTGCGCCCTACGCGATGCGTGGCGGAATTTGGTACCAAGGAGAATCGAATGGCAACGAAGGAATCAGTTATCACCATAAGAAGACGGCACTGATCAACGGATGGCGCAAACTGTTCAACCCTGACCTGGCATTCTATTGGGTGCAGTTGGCCGACTTCAGGGAGTCCAATGAAAAGCCCGAGGGCGGCGATGGGTGGGCAAAACTGCGTGACGCACAACGAACCAGTTTGAATATCGATAATACCGGCATGGCTGTGATCCACGACATCGGAAACGCGAAAGACATCCACCCAAGAAACAAGCAGGACGTCGGCTGGAGATTGAGCCAATGGGCATTGAATCAAAACTACGGGCGTGATGACCTCGTTCCCGCAGGCCCGCTGTACAAATCCCACATGGTAGAGAACAACACCATTCGCCTAACCTTCGACCATGTTGGCAAAGGGCTCATGGTTGGAAAAAAAGAAGGTCTAGCACCAACGACAGAAGACAAAGGTGGAACGCTTGGGCGGTTCGCCGTTTCCGGTGATGACAAGATTTGGCATTGGGGCGACGCAGTCATCGACGGTGAGAACGTCGTCGTAAGCTCCAAAGACGTACCCAAACCAGTTGCCGTACGCTACGGGTACACCATGAACCCTCGCGGTGCGAACCTTTACAACAAAGACGGGATCCCCGCATCGCCATTCAGAACGGACAGTTGGTGATTTAGCAAAAGCTCAACTGGGCCTCATCCCCTCAACAATGAAAAACACGCGGTCGATTTCTGTTGGCCGCGTGTTTTTTTTGTAGACGCCGAACAGCCCCGACACAGTCGGTGTTCTCAAATATGCTGAGCGAGTTGCCGAACACGGGGGGTTCGCAATTGTCGCCGCTTTGAAAAATCTGCCGTTTTCCAATTGGCACTCCACGCAGGAAATACTGGTTTTGCTTTTCTCCCGCGAGCAACGGATAAAACACTCTTGTAATTCCGATACGTTCGACAGGGAAAGTCAAAGCTTTCATGGCCGTTTCCCATTCGTGGGCGCAGCCACTGAAAGCGAATTCAGGCCAACAATCCCTGACCAAGAGATACAATGTGGAGCGTAAACTCAACGGCGATATGCGCCCAGCTCCAAACATCTCACCAGCAGTTAGAACTTAGATGAACAACGCGCAAGCCTCGGGATTTGCCAATGCCTGCAACAGACGTTGAAATCACAAGCCGGTATTTACCAGTCTGGATATCGCCGGCATTCGGCTGATTCTCGCTAAAACCGAACCCCAACAACGCAGGAACGCAAACAAATCGTTATATTGAGGTGATTGAGGCGGGACTGCCCCTTCATGGATCGTTACCACAGGATTTCATCAATGAGCAACCAGACACATAAGAATTCACGCCGCGACGTGATCAAAGCCGCAGCCATCGCAACAGGAGCTGTAGCAACCACACCTTACTTTGGTTGGTCGCAAAAAGCATTCGCTAACCAAGACAAGAACGATCGACCTAACATTGGGTGCATCGGAGTGGGCAGCATGGGTACGGGCGACGCTCGCGGACATGCTAACTTCGGCGATATCGTTGCCGTTTGTGATGTCGATGAACGGCATGCACTGAGAGCCAAGAATGACGGAAACATTGGAAAGGGTAAGGCCGATGCGTATGGCGATTACCGCAAAGTCTTAGAACTGTCTCTTATACACATCTCCGAGCCCACGAGACCGAGGCTGATC
>CAJXTM010001047.1 GCA_913061385.1 uncultured Rhodopirellula sp.
CTACACGTAAGGAGTCGTCGGCAGCGTCAGATGTGTATAAGAGACAGGAGCTCAAGATCGCAAAATTGCCGATCGTCATTGTCGGGACTGGCAGAGGCGGCTACGACGAAACGGAATTCCCGGAAATCATCGAGGCCCAACAAGACATTGCATCATCACCCGAACATCAAGGCGATGTGGCTTACGTAGAAACCCGTGGTTTCTGGCCGGCAGAAGATGCCCGCGAGGCATTTCGGTATCCTTCAAACGAACGCTGGTTCGATAACGCAGAAAGCTTTTATAAAATGGGCGACGCGATCGGAAAACAGATGATCAGTCTGCTACGGTGAAACACAAAGAAATAAGATTTAAACTAAAACTGGCGTTGTCGGCACAAGAACCCAAAACATGACCCAACATCAGATCCGCTACTTTATTGTTGACGCTTTTACTGACCGCCCATTTAGCGGGAACCCCGCAGCTGTTGTGCCCCTATCGGCTTGGCCATCTGACGTCTGGCTTCAGAATGTGGCAATGGAAATGAATCTCTCCGAAACAGCGTTTCTTGTTCCTAATCACAATGGCTTCGACCTGCGTTGGTTCACACCGAAAGTGGAAGTCGATTTATGCGGACATGCAACACTTGCATCCGCATTCGCAATCTTTCACGCTGGCCTGCACAACAACAAACCTGAAATCGAGTTTTCGACGCGTAGCGGCACCCTCCGAGCAGCATCTCATGAAAATCAAATCCAACTCAACTTTCCTCTGACACCGATCGAACCAGTCATTCCACCTGAAAATCTGGTTGAAAGTCTTGCTGTCACCCCAACCTTTATTGGCAAAAGTGAATACGACTATGTGCTCGAAGTAGCAACAGAAAACGAACTCCGCTCGCTGTCTCCGAACTTCACACAGCTTGCGGAGATCGATTGCCGGGGCATCATTGTCACGAGCAAAACAAAAGCTACTGAGTTCGACTTTGTGTCAAGATTTTTCGCGCCAGCAGTAGGCGTCGATGAAGACCCGGTTACTGGATCAGCTCACTGTTGTCTTGCTTATCATTGGCAGCAACGCACCGGTCACGATCAATTCACCGCCTATCAGGCATCTGATCGCGGTGGTGTTGTTCACGTTAGCATTCAACAAGACCGTGTCCTGCTCTCCGGGAACGCAGTCATCGTGGCTCAAGGCGACCTGCTGATTCGCTAAAACCCATAGCCTCGACTCTCAATCAATCTGATTTTTTGTTCACACGTGCACATCAATATCGAGAGTCACATAAAAATGCAGATTTGCCTGACAACCTCCGCTGCTGTGTGAACAGCGTCCCAAGCACCGACGTTTGCGGGACGAAACTCGAGATTGGTAGGCAATTCCTGCATCTACAGGATACATCCATCCACCTAATCAGTGGTTTAGGAAGGTAGCAAGCATTAGACTCTCACGCTGAGCAGAGCCTCACACATTGGCTCGCTCAGGTTCACCGTGATGAATTCGTCATAAAAGCAGACGGATTTCTATGAGTCCGACAAGATTTTTCTTAGCGATCCACAAATCCCCAGGACAGCCATGCAATACCCCATCGAACTTAACTTCAAACTTTTGACATTCGGGCAACGGATCACTGCAACGGATGCGAGTGGCAATGTGATCATGTTCATCAAGCAGAAGATGCTGAAACTAAAAGAACAAGTCGAAGTTTATAGCGGACCGGATCAGACACAATTGATGTTCACGATGAGAGCTGATCGAGTGATCGACTTCTCCGCCAACTACCACTTTGCAGATGCAAACGGCAACGACTGGGGAGCCGTACGGCGGCAAGGTATGCGTTCATTCTGGTCAGCACACTACGACGTCATGCAGGACGGCGAAGTCGACATGACGATGTCTGAGGAAAATGCGTTCAAGAAGGTAATTGAATCGTTACTGGGACAGATCCCACTGGTTGGTATTCTGGCAATTTATCTGATCAACCCGACCTACTTGATAGCTCGTCCAGACGGAACGCCATTGCTTCGTCTTACGAAAAAACCTGCCTTTTTCGAGGGCAAGTTCATCCTCGAAAAGCTGAGTGAGATGCCCGAAGATGACGAACTCAGGTCCCTACTGGCCATTTTGATGGCCGCACTTTTGGAACGAAAACGCGGCTGATCTATCCCGCAAGCTGCACAACGTTCGCTTACAGAAACCTGAGGGACACGCCGGTGCCGACGAAGTAATCATCAGAGTCGTCATTGAGGCCAACGCCACCGCGAAAATCCCACTGTACATTCGTGCCGAACAGAACTGTCATCCCGCCGGACAAGTACTGTTCGTTACGACCCTCGACTCCCTCCTCTGCCTGTCTCTTATACACATCTCCGAGCCCACG
>CAJXTM010001048.1 GCA_913061385.1 uncultured Rhodopirellula sp.
GTATTGATCAAACAGCCCATATGCACGGATTAACAAAACGACGCCGAGGAGTGCAAGAACGCAGGCTTTTATTCGATTACTATTCATGGGCAGTCTCCTTGGTTGTTAGGTGGCAGTTGGGAAAGGGGCGGCTGGTGATCAGTTAGTCGGTGTTTTGCGATGACTTTTTGTTTTTCTTTGACATGAGTGTCTGGGGTTTGATCAACTCGATTTCCAATGCGAATTGATGAGGAAATTGTTTCACCTGTTCGCTCTCAAAGAAGGGTTTTGGGCTGACCGCGAACTGTTCACTTTCATACGAAAACCGTTCGTTCATTTTCATCACATCGGATTGCTTTTTGGCGAATCCAGCAGCCCTTGCCTTGGGTGGCTTTGCGGGGTCAACTGCCGCAAAGTCAAGTTCGGACAAGTAAGCCTGACTTGCTTCTGGCATGCGAGTCTGGACTTCAGAAATTTCGTTGATCCATGTAATGTTCGTTTTCTCCCATTCACGCATCGCGTTTACCTTTGCGATGATGTTCTGCCCCGTCGCATTTTTCTCGGTCAGGTCTGTAAGCTCACGCTGTAATGCTTCAAGCTCGGTGGTAACGATGCGGTTGCGGTTTTGCAGTTGCAGCACCACGCTCAATAGGATGAGACCCAAGCATGCAGCAGTCGCCATGGCGGCTGCGATGTACTTGCGTGCTTTTGACTTCACGCCAGATGGGTGAAGAATGTCAAGCTGGTCTGGCTTTTTACCCGTGCTGGTCAGCAGCATGCCCATCAGGCAGCAATAGGCTTGTGAGGAACATTGTTCTGCGGACAGGTCGTCCGGAGTCAAGGACGCAAGATCAAGGCTCGTTAGCTCTAAGCTTAATTCGCTTTCGAGTTTTCCTGCAATGTCTTTCAGGTCGGATTGGCTGCAAACCAAAAACGCTTTGTTGAATTGATTCGATCCTTCAGCCCTTTGCGCGGCAGATCCAATGAAACGTCGGACGATCTGAATGACTTGCGGTTGCTTCGGATCTCGATCATCGAGCATTTCGTTATGAAGGGCAATGACAGCATCATCACTGAATGCGGCTAGTCTGAGTTGCTGTTCATCCTGCAGAATCAATAGGCCATGACCAGCGAGTTTCTCGGGCTCGTGGTGCCGCAAATATTGGATGCAACCGTAGTTGGCGGTAGTGATGGTGTCGAGAATCAGGTCGGCATGCGAGAAGGTTTGCTTGTAGGCATTGAGAAGGTCATTGGTGGTAATCGCCAGAATCGCTTGTGTCTCAGTTGTGCCCTTTTTAGAATCGACAACGAAGTCGTATCGAGACTGATCTGATTTGATGAACTGGCTTGCTGTGATATGCAGTTCAACCATGCGTTGGACATCTGCGTCGTTTTGAGCAGGCAAACTCACGCATCTTTGTACCACGTACGGTGATTCTAACCCCAACAGAGCATGCTTGGATTTGACGTCAAGCCGGATGATTTCCTCTTTCAGCCACTCACCAAGTTCATCTGACCATTCCTCTGAACGCAAGCGGTCAGGGATTGGCAGACTGTGAGCCTGAATCAGATCGACTTTTTGGCTGCTGACATGTGCTTCTAATAGATGTAGTTGGCTACTCTCTATCATCACCGCAACTTTGAGCGTCATCGTCGAACCTCCTGGGGATTCCGGCGCGGTTGGGATATCACTTTTCTACTACCCTGATTCGAGCCGAAGGTAGTTTGACGGTTGTTGCGTATTGCAGCCTGGTGCTTCCGCTTTGATCTACATCGTCCATATTGGAAGCATTCTTGTTCATCTCCGTCGAGACCCGAACAGCTACCGGAGAATTTTCAGTGTACACCCAGGCATCTTGCCATTCCTGACCGTCAAAATACTCAAAATTCATCGACTTGAACTCGATTTTCTCAAAAGCCCAGTTAATCGATTTAATCACTGCTTGTCGATCGGCCCAATTTAATGAGACACGGTAGCGGTGAAGCCCAGCATTTTTCCTGATGGAATTCGGGGTTCGGCCCAGCTTGAATCCGAGTCGATCGAGTGCTTTTGTTAACCGTTGGTCATTCAGGCTGGACGTAACGAAAAATGCATCAAAGTCGATGGTTGGGTGGTAACCGTTTGGTCGGGATTGATGATCGTACTTTGGGTCTGCTTCAGTGCACCTTTTGACAAGCAACAGGTCTTCTGTTCCCAAGACAGAGGACCGTGGTATGAGATTCGTTTTGAAACTACTGTCTTCAGCCTCGAAACTCGGAGCGTAATGCTGGACGTAATCAAGACGATTATTGCTTTGTGATCTCAACGAGAGTTCTATCTCTTGGAACACCTGTCTCTTATACACATCTCCGAGCCCACGAGACCGAGGCTGATCTC
>CAJXTM010001049.1 GCA_913061385.1 uncultured Rhodopirellula sp.
TCAGCCTCGGTCTCGTGGGCTCGGAGATGTGTATAAGAGACAGGGTTGAAAGTATCCGGGTTCTCAAACACGGCAGGATCCCTGTTGGCTGCTGCGATTCCAGCGACGACCCCATCTCCCGCGTGGATCGAGATCCCTGCTATCTCGGTATCTTCAGTGGCAATTCGCATGGTTGCTTGCGCGGGACTCTCAAAACGAAGTACTTCTTCGACAATCCGCTTCCATGAGATATTTCCAGCAATAGCTTCTTTGACGACCTCTGGATGTTGGGATAGCAGATAGGATCCTGACGCGATGGTTGATTGGACCGTTTCATGCCCCGTAACGAAGAGCAGAATCACTTGAGCAACAATCACGTCATCGGTCAGTCCATACTCAGATTGTATTTGCACGAGACGACTTACCACGTCATCGCCCGACTGTTTGCGTTTCTTGGCGTTGTGTCGAACAAAGTATCTGTGGAGACCCCACATCGCTGTTAGACCTCGCAACATAGTGGTTCGATTTCCGTATGACGCGGTTGCAGTTACCCATTGGGTCGCCATCTTGTGGAGTTTAGGGATGTCCTTGCGGGGAATGCCCAATGCATGAGAAATCACTGCTACAGGGATGGTTTCTGAATAGGCGGTTAATAATTCTGTCCGCCTTGGTAAAGTGTCCAGAATACGATGGGTGGTCTCTTCGATGACCGATGAGAGCGATTTCATGACGCGACCATCAAATACATGCCGCATGATGCACTTGAGTCCTTGATGTGAAGCCGCATCCGAAAAGATCATCATCTTTGACAACTCTTGCGTTACGGGCCGCATCATCAACCAGTGTTGGCGGGGGAACATCTTTTCGCCGAGTTGGCTTGAGAAGCGTTTCGTATCGGTCAAGACTTCACGCACATGCTCATGCGTACAGACCAGCCAACGCGACATCGCCTTGCTCCAAAATACCGGCTTGCAAATACCAAGGTCTGAATACAAGGCGTAAGGCCGCTGTAGAGTTTCTGGATCTAAAAGCCGGGCGTCGAACATCTCTCCGTCAAAGTCCTTCGAATCCGAAACTTCGTGGTATGGGGTTGAGACATGGGGCCCTGTATGGGAGTGCGGCGGGCTCTGCTTTCCAGAGTGGAAAGGACATGTGGTATCGGATGTCGGTTTGCATTGTGCTTGACCCACCGATGAGGGACGCGGTGCGTCGTGTGTCTGGTGAAATGGAGTTGACCCTGAGAATGTTGACGTAGTGGCGTTCATGTTGTTTATCCCTTGTCGGTGTTACCATCCACACTTTTGTTGTGAAAGCGTTAATAGGGATACAATCTGTTAGTTGGTTTCTTTCAGCAGTTTTCGGCAAGTCCGAGACTTTTTGCAATTAATCCAATAGTCACCGGATGTAGAGTTGCGGCGGTGTGACCAAGCCAGAGCGGGTAGATTGATGCATCATGATGATCCTGCGTGGGTTGACAATGCCCAGGTTCGGTCACCGTGCTTTGTGTGCCTCATGACAGTCGGTGAGGATCATTCGCAAGGAGTTGGTTGTTGGTTTTAAGTCGGATTATGTTGAATCCGAGAGCATAAAACTTTTGGTCAGATGGCTGATGGGAATGAAAGTGAGTCATTGAATTACGCTGCATCCGGTTTCAACGCCAGTTAGCCGTTTGGTTTTGGTTCACCTGAAACTAGATGAGTATGTGAAAACAATGCTTGCACCGTTTGTCACGAGCGTTCTTCACATACCGAGCTTGACGTGTCTGATGGGCGAGCGACCCAGATGAAATCAGTTACCGATATTTGTGCTGAAATCAACTAGCCTCGTGCCCCGAATCGGGAAGAGAAAGTTTCGAACCCTCCTAGGGCGCACGTGAGGCTGCTGCGTTGTTTGATTATTCGGACCGCGCGGTACATTTTTGCCTTACACATCAAGCCGCGGAAAATCTGCTAGCTGCTTTGTAGACGTAGCGGTAATAAGGAGCATTTCGAAATCTCGCAAGCGCTGCAGGCAGGAAACGGTGTTCGTGTAGTTGTGGCGGTTTTGTGGACAGCCGCTGAATCCAGCCTATCAGTGTGAGGTGGTTTGAGTCCTTGCCAAGGAAGCTGTGCAACGCAAATCTGGTTGATCGTGTTGCAGATTGTTTGGCTGGGGCACCATTCTCAAATTTCCGTTAGTTGTGCAAATGCCATTTGTTTTGTAACACAATACTGAACTGCTCTATGCTTGGTAGCAGTGCTCTCCTTCACCGGTGCGTTTTTTAGGTGGGCCGCAGACTCCACCTAAGTGACTTTTGGTCCTGACTTGCCAACGATTCATTATGAAAACATCCACTCCCCTCTCAGCCTGTCTCTTATACACATCTCCGAGCCCACG
>CAJXTM010001050.1 GCA_913061385.1 uncultured Rhodopirellula sp.
AGATCAGCCTCGGTCTCGTGGGCTCGGAGATGTGTATAAGAGACAGATGTTGATCCGCCGGTAACAAACGAGGGGCAAAGCTTTGGGGCGGTGCTAGATGGTGAACGTGACACGATTCGTGATGTTCTTTACGGCGTTTATTGTGGAGGGACGAAACCCGGTGTGCGTTGTGTTAAAAAAGGCGATTGGAAGCTGATTAAGTACGATGTGATGGACGGCGCCGTGCAAGAAACGCAGCTTTTTAACTTACAAGAAAATCCGCATGAGTTTCTCGAACAGCATCACAAGCCCGCAGTCAATTCACTGACTGGAGAAATTCCCGAAATGCATCAACGGAATCTTGCCAATGATCCTCGGTACTCTGCAAAACAGAAAGAATTGGAAGCTCTGCTTCTTTCCGAGCAGCGGCGGCTTGATGATCCTTATCGGTTGTGGGATCAACCTCGGGACTAACTGCGGTTTTTGTCGGATGAAAAAACAAAATGATCAATGTAACGAGGTAGCCATACGCGTGAGCAACTTGCAAGGAATTTCGATGAATGTCTCAGCTTTTGTCTGTAGTGTTGTTATTGCGTTGGGTTGTGGATTGTGCTGGGGTGATGATCAACTCGGTGTGGTCGAGAAGCCTCGTTTAGCCGAGCAGCCCAACATGATTTTTATCATGGCTGATGATCTCGGTTATGGAGATATTGGCTGCTTTGGCCAAAAAGTGATCGCAACTCCAAGGCTTGATCAGATGGCTGAGGAGGGAATGAAATTCACAAATTTCTATGCTGGCAACACTGTCTGTGCTCCAAGTCGGAGTGTGTTGATGACGGGCCGGCACATGGGGCATACGCATGTGCGAGGTAACGCAAATAGCGGCACAATGCTCGAGCAGTCGCTGCGAGCACAGGACGCGACTGTCGCTGAAGTTCTTAAGTCCGTGGGATATGCCAATGGGCTGATTGGCAAGTGGGGATTAGGTGAGGTTGATCAGCCTGGGTTTCCGCTGCGGCAAGGGTTCGACCGTTTCTTTGGTTATCTCAATCAGGTGCATGCCCACAATTACTATCCTGAATTTGTCTGGGATAATACCGAAAAGAAAAAATTGGCAAACGTTGTCCAACAGGCCGGAGGATCGTATGGAGGATTTCGTGGTGGCGCGGCAACCAAGCGAATCGAGTATTCACATGATTTGTTTGTCAAAGAAGCCATCAAATTCATCGAGGCCAACAGTAAGGGACCGTTCTTTCTCTATCTTCCTCTGACGATACCTCATGCCAATAATGAAGGCACGCGGATGAATGGCGACGGTGCCGAAGTACCCGACTATGGCATTTATGCCACTAGGGATTGGCCGAGTCCTGATAAGGGGCAAGCTGCGATGATTACCCGGATGGATCGTGATGTTGGCCGCATTCTTGATTGCCTGAAAACAATGGGTATCGATGGGGATACGCTCGTGTTGTTCACAAGCGATAATGGTCCGCATAATGAAGCTGGCCATGATTTGAAACGATTCAATCCATCTGGGCCCCTGCGAGGAACCAAGCGAGCACTTTATGAAGGCGGGATTCGAGTGCCAACCATCGCGTGGTGGCCGGGGACAGTGAAGGCTGGGACCACAACCGAACACGTTGGGTACTTTGGTGACTGGATGGCGACTGCTGCTGACTTGGCTGGAGCCAAGTTTCCCGAAAATATCGATAGCATCAGTTTTGTACCCACGCTGGTTGGTGAAAATTCAAAACAGAAGAAGCATCAATATTTGTATTGGGAGTTTTACGAACAGGGTAGTCGACAGGCCGTGCGTTTTGGGGACTGGAAGGCGATCCGCCAGCCGATGTTTACCGGAAACGTGGAACTGTATGATCTTGGAAATGATCTTGGTGAAACGAAGGATGTGGCAAGTCAACATCCCGAGTTGGTTGAAGCCGCGGCCAAGATGATGAAAGAAGCACACTCCCCACACCCGAGTTGGCAGGTTCGTGGCAGGCCAGCCAGGCGTTGAGGTTTTGCTGTGAGAAAACGACGAGCAGGTCCACATCTGAACCAGAGTCAAGTCGCTGCTGTTGGGGAGTGAAACGAGAAATGGCGAAGCAGGAACAGAATCGTGAGGATCTGCTGCGAGATGGAAAGCAGATGTTGCTGCGCGGCGAATGCCCCATTGATGGTGTTGTCGTTGTGGTTGGCTTTCGTTCGCAGGGTCAGGCCAGTTTCTATTTTGGGCCAGATCCCGTTTTTCAATTCAACGAAACAGGGGAGTTACGGCGAGTGTTCTTTAACGGCAAGCGGTTTGCTGCGATTCGAGGTAAACTGTGTGAACCTGTCTCTTATACACATCTCCGAGCCCACGAGACCGAGGCTGATCT
>CAJXTM010001051.1 GCA_913061385.1 uncultured Rhodopirellula sp.
CGTAATCCCCACTCTCATTGGTGGTCCAAGAGCCATCTTTATTTTGGCTGGCGATGAGAAACTGCAGCCCACGTTCAATGGCTTTCTCAGCTTCCTCAGTCAACTCGGGGGCGTCATCCGAATCAGACAATTCATACGGCGCATCGTTCTCAGCGAATCCTGGCCTGACCAGCAAGCACGAGACCATCAAGGCCACGACACATGGAAACTGCATATCGAGATAACGATTGATCGCAATCATTTTGCAACCCTTTCATAGTAGTTCTTTAAAAGCGCGCGGTACTCAAGAGGTAATTCGCGTGCGAAGTTCTGGTTCAAGGCAGCGCGGTTTCGGTCACCCAGCACCTTCCATTCTGTGCTTTTATCTCGAGCTGCCTCACCACTGACGAAATCGGAAATGAACCCAGCAGCGAACGCTGACTCGCTATCACTTCCCTCACTGGAATCACCGTCTCCCTCGCTGGACGCGGCAATGGGCGCAGCAGTTTCAAGGATCAATGCCTGATCAACGATGAAGTGCCGCAGCTTCTCATCCGCAATTTTCAAATGTCCTCTCAGCTCGGCAAGCTCAGAAACCTTGAACACCTTGACTGCCTCCGACGATCGGCGACCTGCCTCGGACAGCATCGGGTGGGGCTCTCCATCCTCAGCGATTCGACTCAAACGCTCGGCAAGCTCACCCTGTTGTTTTGCAAGGTTCTCCATCGTCGCCGCGTCAGCGCTCTGCGTCCTTCGAAACAAATGCTTATGGTCACTGGCCAGCGCCAAGACATCGATCAAACGAACTAATGCCGGGTCGGAATCCGCAACGATTTCGATAGACGGTAAACCGTGCAGCATGGTAATTACCGAAAGCAGCGACTCTGCGTTCTCTGAATAAACCGCTGAAACGAGTTCCATCGCCTCTGCAGCAGCGACTGCGTCTCCCGCAATCAACCCGGTCACGACTTCTTGCATCAAATCAGCTGCTTCGGTGAATGACGGCATCCCTGTGGCAGCAAGAAGTTGGTTGGCAGATGCGTGAGCCTCGACCAGCAAACCACTCTGGGCCTTGAGAATCCGTGGCAGCCCATCTGACTTCGCACTCGCAATCCGCTTGCGCAACTCGTCTTGGCGGTACTGCCACATCGCGGTATCTGATACCGACTGGTGCAGGAAAGCAACGATTTCGGCGACATAGCCGGTCTGCGACTGTATATCCTGCACCAGCACCTGCACGTCAGCAAGTGACTCAGCTGCGACGTCCTGTGCATCGACCGCATCGAATTTGTCACCTATTTCAAGTGCGGCAATAGCATCTTCAAAATCCGTCTTTGCAAAAGCCAGAGGGGTCCCAACGTCCAGCCTTGCCGCAACCATATCCAACAACGGTGATACCCCTTCAAGGCAACGAAGCATATTACCAAATTGCGGCAGCACAGGTTTCATCGCCTCAGGTTCCGCTGACTCAGTCAATGCAAGCAGCTCGCGTTGCTCAGCAACGATGTCCTCCATATAACCATTCGCGAATCCAACCGACCGCTGAAACAACAACAAGTCTTGCAGCAAGGTCAGCCTGTCGTTCTGAGCGACCACAATCGCATACGCCTCCGCCAGAGCGTCCGCCGACTCTTCCTGACATGCGATTGCCGCATCTGCGTCACTTTCTCTAAGCGACTGAACCGACTGCTGAAGTAAACCCGCAGCCTTCTCCAGTTGATTCAATAGCGGGGGCAAATCAGGGTCCGGCTCTGATTCGTTGGGCTTTTTCAGTGACACAACAAAACCAGCTAATTCATCGGTCAGATTTTGCTGCGAGTCCGCGATCCCATCTACCGGCTTCTGATCAGCAGAAGCAAGATCCGTCTTCTCCAGAAATCCGATCACTCTTGCCTCATACTCCTCGATGCTTGACATCCGTGCGCTGGAGGCAGCAACAAGAGTTCCCAATCCCTGTGTCCGAAGCCCCATCTCCACTGACCATCTCTCAACCACCAACAACAACTCAGCGAGGGTCTGCTCGACAAGCGTCTGCTGCATTACCACACCGTCCTTGTCGCCATTTTTCAATTCAACCAGTGCCGCGGCCATTGCGTTATTTGCTTTACGCAGCAGTGCATCGACTGGTGGTACCTGCGGCATCTGCTCATCAAACATCCCGGCACGAGGGGCGGGCACCGTCGGCAGCATCATCGTGACCAGTTGGTTGCGCAGCGATTGTTGCACCTGAACGATTGACTGCCGCTGGCTTTTGAATTCCGCTTTCGTCATGTCCGCATTTTCGATTTGCAATTGTCGCTGAACTGCACCGAGTGATTCAATCAGGTCACGCGTCTCAAGCAGCTGTCTCTTATACACATCTGACGCTGCCGA
>CAJXTM010001052.1 GCA_913061385.1 uncultured Rhodopirellula sp.
TGTATAAGAGACAGGTCCTAACACATCTGCCATTACTGGCACAACATTTCAGTCCGCTTGCAATGCCTCAATCATTTGCCTGCTACCCAGGCAACTGGATGAACAGAATTGATAACTCTCTGCTCGCTTGATTTCCCACCACTCTCCTGTGCAGGCCAAGCGACCACACTCCAGCATCGAGCTCATCAAACCACTGAGCAGTTGCGATCGTAGCGTTGCAAGCTTGCTGCGTGGGCTATTCAATCAACACAACAGCTCAAAACGTTGCAAAAAGCAGCCACTAAACAGGTCCGCCTGACGCCACATCTGGGCGCGCAACTACAAACAGAAAACCGAAAAACAGAAAAGACCCCACACCCCGATCCCATACTGCTTCGCAGGAACTCCACGAGTATCGAGCGACCCAGCAGATTCTGCGCAGGTCAACTTGAAAACCATCTCATAATTCAAAATCAACGAACGAGATGCCTAAACGCACCGGACGCTAGCCACGATTCGAATTGCCGAGGCCGCACTCACACAGAAATGCGTTCCTGCAAAATCTTCCATCGGTCTGCGAGTGTTCGCCTCGATCCGTTCCCGCTAGAACTCAGGCCTGTTGTGGCATCTTCCTGCGACGTGACCAAATCCCTAAATGGGAACCACTCATCCTCCAGTTGTCGCATCGCGTTGTGCATCATTTGGCTATAGACAGAAGCTTGGTAACTTTTCCTTTCGAGTTGACGTCGCACGTGAGAGAGTTCCTTTTTGAGCAACTCAACTTCCGCAAGCAATTCCACCTTACTGAGGTCACTCATGTTTTTTCCTTTCACGCATGTTCCGGATACGCCGTACGGTTGTTAAACGCGTGAGACAAACGCACGTACCCATTTGCAAACACAAAAAAAACTACGCACTCCGAAGGCCACCAATTCGCTGCAGAGCCCGCGTTGTGTAGTGGTTCAGGCATCAAAACGCCAACTTGCGGGCGTTTTGCCTGTTAAATTCCTGCCATTCAATCGGGCCAGAACCGAACCACTTTTCTTAGTGCTGCCATTATTATTTAGTTCTGGCAGTGCAACTGAAAAAACAGAAAGCCACACCGGCTCTGAGAATTCACAAAACCTGAGGCTAACCGAAATCCTACACGCGTTAATCGACTGAGGTTCCGAATGCTTAGATCACCTCACGTGCACCGGAAGTGAGCAACAGCACGACACACTTACCAGACGAAGCCGGATGTTCATGATGGCCGTAGGTTGGCAGCCAACTTGCTTTCAAACTCATCGATCACTGCAGGCAAGTCGGCAACTGATTCGACAATCGCATGTGCACCTGCGTTCCGCAAAACGGCTTCTGCATCTGCACACTTCGCGGCAACTTCGACCTCTGACAAGCCGTCTATTTCTTCAGATGACAAGCCAACACAATTCCCGGTCCGCGTTACACCGACAGTCCAGCAACCTGCATTGCGTCCTGCCTGAATACCAACCGCCGTGTCATCAACTTTGACGATACTCGACATCGGGTAGATATCCAAAAGCGTTGCAGCCTTGTAAAGCAAATAGGGCGCTGGACGACCTCGCGGAGCATCTTCCGCACAGAGCACACAGTCAGGTGAATAGCCTTGACGTGCCGCCGCCTCCGTAACGACTTCCATCAGTTTGCGTGTGTAACCTGTCGACGAACCGATTTTCAAGCCTCGCTCCCGCAGCAGATCAACGGCGTTGGCAACTCCTTCAATCATGTCGCAATATTGGTCCAGAATCTGCAACTGCAATGGAAGAAAGTCAGCGTACATACCTTCCACATCTGAAACCTGACAAGGTCTCCCGTATTTTTTTGACCATGCCTCCGAAACTTCAGGGATCGCAGCGATGGCTGCAATGTGCTCAAGCTTAGCCATGCCCATGGGCTCGCGAGCTTGGGCCACCGTCACCTCGACACCTCTTCCTCGGAAGACTTCCTGAAAGACTATCGCAGGAGCCCGACTTCCGTGATCTATCGTCGTACCAGCCCAATCAAGAACGACCCCGCGAATGTGCTCATATTTATTCATTACTCTCAGTTTCCCATCGTTGCCATGCTTTTTCAGCTAAGCCAAAAGACATTGTCATACCAGCACCGCCAGTCCCCACAAACAGATGAACTTTTGGTTCAATCTGCCTTTCGAACACAGGCAGTGTTCCATGCTTGGCATAGATACCATGCCAGCGTTGTTTAATCGCCCAATCGTCTAGTTGAATCACTTTCCTTAACTCACTCAGAATCAGATCATCGATTTCGGTTTTGTCAAAGGGCGAGATATTGTCCCCGTACTCGTGCGAATCCCCCAACACGACTTCTCCCTGTCTCTTATACACATCTCCGAG
>CAJXTM010001053.1 GCA_913061385.1 uncultured Rhodopirellula sp.
CGAGATCAGCCTCGGTCTCGTGGGCTCGGAGATGTGTATAAGAGACAGAGCTCGGAACTCCCCGACAAAGAGAAAGACCGACTGAGTTAGAATGGGGACTGCGATCCGTTCTCCTCTTTTCCCGCCACGAATCTTCCATGTTCAGATGCTTCATTATCCTCATCCCAGTCTTTTTTTCAGTCTTTTTGGGTTCACATTTACTGGCTGAGGAACGTCCCAACATTTTGCTGATCATGGCTGACGATGTCGGGATCGAGGGTTTAGGCTGCTACGGCGGCACCTCGTACAAGACGCCCAATCTAGATCGGATGGCGGCCGAGGGCATTCGATTCACGCGAGCCTACTCACAACCGCTCTGCACACCCACTCGCGTCGAAATCATGACAGGACAGTACAACCACCGAAACTGGAAGTACTTTGGCATCCTGGACCCCAACCAAAAAACATTCGGGCACTACCTTCAGGAGTCAGGCTACACGACGGGAATCTTTGGCAAATGGCAGCTGCAATCCTATGATCCGCCCGATCTGCCCGGTGCGTCAAACCGACGTGGAACGGGGATGCATGCCAAGGACGCAGGATTCGATCGCTACTCGCTATTTCACGCACTCCACACAGAGTCCAAAGGATCCCGTTACACAAATCCAACCATACTGGAAGGCACAGCCGGATCAGAGGGAGAGCTAAAAACCTACCAAGGACAATTTGGTGAAGACATTTGGGTCGACCACATCGTCGACTTCTTTGATTCCACCAGAAACCAGCCAACCTTTGCCTACTATCCGATGGCATTACCTCACTGGCCGTTTCTACCAACACCCGATACACCCAACTGGAATCCTGATAGCGAACAAGTCGAGAAACCTGAATACATCGTTGACATGATCCAGTACATGGACAAGTCAGTTGGCGTGCTTGTCGACAAATTACGCAACAAAGGATTGTTAAAGAACACGATTGTGCTTTTCTACAGTGACAATGGCACCCACGCCAAAGTCGTGTCTGAAATGCGAGATGGACGACAGATCCAGGGTGGGAAAGCAAGCTCAAGGCAAACAGGCATCCACGTCCCACTGATCGCTTATTGGCCAGAAAAGATCAACCCTGGCATTGATCACGATCTGGTGGACGCTTCTGACTTTCTTGCCACTCTGATGGAACTGGCTGAGCAAAAACTCCCGAAAGACGCGGTCACCGATGGAATCAGCTTCGCGCACCGCCTGTTTGATAACCCCGGTCGGAAGCGAGACACAGCTTTCTTCTGGTACGACTCACGTCCAGGATGGGACAAGGAAAGATTTCGCCGTGAAGTTTTTGCGTTGAACAAAGATTACAAACTCTATCGAAGTGGTCGCCTATTTCGCTTGACGGACAAACCACTCGAAGAAATTGAAATCAGTCCGTTGACCATGAGTGATGCCGATCAGAAAGCAAAAAAACAACTGACGGCGTTCATTGAAGAAAATCTTGGGAACGCCCAAGAACCGAAACTGGTCAATGCCTATGGAGAGCCTGAATTCGACCTTCTTTACTTGCCCGCGAACAAGCAGGAAACGAGTGAGTTGAATAGCCGCATGCTGGCTACTGGAAAGGAGTTTTCCTATGGAGACCCCAATATTTCGCAGCAAAGACTTTGGATTTTCAACCCGCTCGAAATCGCAAAGGATGAAAAACGACCTTGCGTCTTTTTCATTCACGGTGGCGGTTGGGGCGGTAAACCCGACTCATTAGCCGCACAGTGTCTCTACCTGCAACGTCGCGGATTCAATGCTGTATCCATTCATTTCCGCAATCCAGGAAAAGATCTGACTCCTCGTGATACTCTTGACGATGCAAGACTAGCCTATCAATGGATCATCGACCACGCAGACGAACACCACATTGATACGAGTCAAATTTTCATTTCGGGAGGATCCGCTGGAGGGCATCTTTCCCTTGCATTGCGAACCATTGATGCCAGTGGCAAGGGCTTCCAGAAACCGGAACCTGCGGGACTGATTCTGTTCAACCCTGTAATTGATTTAGTTGATGGCTGGTCTGGTGGACGCAAAAAATGTTTACAAGCGGGTATCGAACCTCGCGACTTTTCACCTGCTCACAACGTTCGAAAAGACCTACCTCCCATGCTCATTCTCAGCGGTGGAAGAGACGCGCTAATCCCTCCTGCACTTATTCACAATTTCCAAAAACGTCTTGCCGCCGTTGGGGGAGAATCTCACTTCATCGAATATCCGGAAGCCGGCCATGGCTTCTTCAACTACGGACGAGAAGGAAACAAATATTTCCAGTGGACGATGTGGGAGCTGTCTCTTATACACATCTCCGAGCCCACGAGACCGAGGCTGATCTC
>CAJXTM010001054.1 GCA_913061385.1 uncultured Rhodopirellula sp.
CGAGATCAGCCTCGGTCTCGTGGGCTCGGAGATGTGTATAAGAGACAGAGCTTGTACTTTGACTTCCGACCCGACCAAAACCAACTCGGATTTCTCGACACTGGTTACCCTGATGGTGATTGTGTAGGTGCGGTCAATGAACTTTGTGTTGTCATCAAAGCGAGTTGATTGCCCCTCCGTTTTGGTGACCGACAAAACCTTTCCGGTGAAGATTTGATCTGCATTCTCTCTTAATTGTGTGGGGCTTAGTGGCGGGATTGCTGCAGTGGCGAGTGAGGGTGAGCCAACGGAGGTAAACAGAAGCCCAGCTAACAGTATTTGTGGGATCAGATTATGCACGGGATTACTCTCGAATGAATAAGTTAAGTTTCAATGGTGGGGTTGCAGGACCCCAGCGAAGTGTTTCGTGAGGCGCATCGCTTGCCCGCATGTCACTCACCTTGCTTGACCGCTGCCGAGCACTGCTAGACCAAGTGCTCAAAGGGCAAGCTCACTTCTGATGTGGGAGCGATAGCATCAAGGCTGACTTTAGACGCTCAGCAGCGATCCAGAAATATCACAATGGCATAATTTCTCGAAGTGTGTGCACTCGACCTTTGGGCGACCAGATACCGATTTGCGTTTGCTGGGAACGGAGGGTGTAAATTAAGGGTCTGAAGAAGCTTGCCGGAAGCTGCGAAGTTCAGCGAACAGACTAACACTGGGTTAGATGGGGGTCTTGCAAGCCATTCGATCCCATTTTACTCACGACGCTTATCAGCCGTTCCATCTCAGATTCAATCGCTGCCTTAAATTGATACGGTTTCAAAAAATGGTAGTTTTGGAAAATGTTTTGTTTAATAGCCATGCAGAAACCAACCTTAAAAGTTCTCGTTCCAAACAGCTTCAAGCAATTCGTGCCCTGAAAAGAATCATCGCTCTTTGTTTGACAAGAGGGCCGTGACTGGGGTGATACCAAGGAACCGTGAGTAGCGGAGTTCATCGGAAACCGGGGTGCTCTTACTCGCGAACCCTCTGCTTGATACCACGGGAACAGCATGGGATGAGATTTCGTCCACTGCATGAAAAAACCTGAAGCCGACTGGGTCGGATTCAGGTAGTGTTGCATTCATCCGGCGGGCGCGATGCTCGCCGGAGATGTTAGTTAATGAGTGATTACCGCCGTCTGACTTCGATCACGTATTTCATCAAGTCATTAAATTCTTGGCGGCTCTTCAGTTGCTTGACAAGGTTAGCAGGCATCAAAGACGTTTTTGAATCCTTGACCTGCTCAATGTCCTCCTGCGCAATTGCGACAGGTTTTGGATTTGCCAAGTTTCGGAGCACCAATTCGTCCTCGTTCTCAGAAACTCTGATGCCTGTGAAGATCTGGCCATCCACCGTCAATACGCTCACCTGAGCGTACTCTTTTTCAATCAGCTCAGCGGGTCGCAGGATTGAGTCAACCAATTGCTCGTTGGTGAGTCGCGTTTTGAGTCTCGCCAACTCTGGCCCCAAGCGTGCAACTCTACCAGGCGGGTCGTGACATGCATAGCAAGCAGCCGCTGACTCGTAGAATAGTTTTTTGCCACGCAGTGCGTTTCCTTGTGCAATCGCCTCAGCGGCGACGTCGCGTGTGCTTTGACTCATCAATTCCTTTTCAAGCTCATCGTTGGAGAATTCGACTTCTGGCTGCTTGTCAATTTCAGCCATCAATTCAAGTTCCAATGGATGTTGCTCGGTAAGCTCATCTGGAGTCCACACTGTAAATCGACCTTGGGTATCCGCTCGTATGCGGGCGACCGCCGATGCGTCGACTGGGTCTGCTTGATTTCCCCAGCTGTTACGTACAAAAGTGAGCACTGCAGCCATCTCTTCGTCGTTGAGCAGATCCCTGAAGGCAGTCATGGGTGGGACGCCTCTTGCAGGATCGTAAGTCTTGCCATTGACGCGGATTTTTCCGTGGAGTCCGTGCAGTGCCAGCTTAATCAGGCGTTCCTTGTTACCGTTGACCCAAGGGCTGTTGAGTAGCGAAGGATAAACATTTGCGTTGCCTTTGCCGTGTGAGAGATGGCAGGTGCTGCAATGGGATTCACGCTGGTAAACCACTGAGCCAAGTTGATAGGCGTCTTTGTCTTTACCTGTCAGATGTTTTGGCGTATCGAACTTAACAAATTCCAGTTCCGCTGGTGCGGCAAAGCCGCTTGCCCCGGACTCGACGTTGTACCACAAGTGTTTGACTGTGTTCGCGGCGTTTGCCGCGTGGGGAACTTGGGATGCTAAGAGTTTATTTAGCAGTTCCTCGTTGATGACACCGTGTTGTTGATGCAACCAGAGAGCTTCAAGCAGATGGTGGGCTTCCTGCTCATT
>CAJXTM010001055.1 GCA_913061385.1 uncultured Rhodopirellula sp.
GATCAGCCTCGGTCTCGTGGGCTCGGAGATGTGTATAAGAGACAGTGTCGAGTCTGTTTTGTAAGCCAAGTAAATCAACTCGAACATTGTCTGCAAATACAATCGCGGATCACTCGGAGAAACTTCCAAATTGAGATGATCCACGTTCACGGTAGGCAATGGTGCATTGATCCACCGCTTTGCCTTCTCGACCTTGATTTCAGTTTGGCGGACGGACTCAAGGTATTCATCAAGCCGTTGCTTATCATTTGCCGAAAGTTTTTTTCGCAGAGCGCGAGCATCAGCCATCAACTGATCGAGAGCACTCTTGCTGAACGCCAATCGCTTTGCCGCATCCCCATCACTTTTGACAAACAACATGTCAAAAATTCGCTTGGGTCGATGTTCTGCTGGGATCGCGCGCCCGTTGCGATCAAACGATAATGTGTGGGCTCCGCGGGCAGTCCCTGTTCCGCCGTCGGTTGACATCACCAATGACGTGAAACGCGTTTGGCTGCCAACATGTGTTGCATATTCCTGGTCTAGGGAAATGGTATTTTGGTAATCCATATCGCCGCCACCAGTTGCAGCCGCCGTCAAAAACTGATCCGCGTTATTGTGCCCATGCACAATACGCCCGTGGGGATGCGAAAACCCCGACAAGACGGTCATTTGCTGCCGCAGAGGGGCGAGATGCTCAAAGCATTTGGTGAATTCAAATTCCTTGCCATTTCCCTGCGGAAACCAAGACCAATCTTGATAGGCCGGATCTTCCGCCAGCGGCATTGGGACACCATCCGGGAAGTAGAAACAGCCAAGCCTGCGAGGGTTAGCAGCGCGTTCCTTCGCAATACCAGTGGACGCGAATAGTGGCAGCGACAACGCAATCCCCGTTCCACGAAGAAAGCGTCTGCGATCCAAAGTGTTGAATATAGTAGCGATAGCAGCTTGACCTTTCGATAGCTTTGACGTTGTCGTTGTGTTGCGGTAGTCGAAACGGGAAAGATAGTATTTGATTCAAATACGATCCGCGGTTGCACCAAATAAAAACTTAGGGTTGGCGAAACAGCTCACTTGCCACCACCAATTGAATCAAATCAGCGAGCCCGTCATTCTGCTTGCGAAGTCCGGTCGCAATCTCATCGATAGCGGCATGGTCGGCAAAGGTCAGCGGTCTGCCGACGGCGTAAGCTGACATTTTGTAAGTCAGAGCCCGAACAAACTGATCTTGGCGGTTTTCCAGCAGAAACCGTTTCAACCCGTCCATGCCTTTCAATTCCTGATCATTAAAAAGTCGGCTCGATGCATCCACAGGCTGGCCATCAATCTCGTTCCTCCAGCGACCGAGCGCATCATAATTTTCAAAGGCAATTCCCCACGGATCGATTTTAGCATGGCACGACATGCAGGCAGCTTGGTTCCGGTGGTCAGCGAGCTGCTCCTTCAAACTCAGCTTAGCAATCTCTGGATCGGCCAAATCGATTTCAGGCACCGCGGGCGGTGGCGGTGGCGGTGCCTCTGAAGCCGGTGGCACCGATGCGATTCGGGCTGGCGGGGATGGTGTCTCTAGCTCTATAACGGGTAGCGCGGTCTTTCGTGCCGGGGGTGGCTCAGGCGGGGATTACGGAAGCACCGACTCTGTTCCTGGCGGGGACGGTGGCGGGGGTGCCTCGGGCGGGACGAATGAAAATGGTTTTGCTGGAACGGCGAACACCGGCGGTGGCGGTGGTGGTTCAAATGTGAACTCGAACACGACCAGGAGCGGTGGCGATGGTGGTTCCGGTATCGTAATCGTAAGATGGCGGGCGTAATGAAACTGTCTGAGCCCTGGCCTGACGGTTATCACATCAACGCAAGAAGTCCATACGGGCCCAGGCGTCATCCCATCACTGGGAGGATTCGATTCCATCGCGGAGTCGACGTGGCGCTCCCTGACGGCACTCCCCTAACGGCTCCGGCTGACGGGGTCGTGGTCCACAAGGGCTCCGGACCTTCCGGCGGCATCACTCTAATTCTGAAACACTCGGACGACTTGTTCACGGTCTACTACCACCTCAGCAAGCCTTCCCACCTTCTGAAGGGTTCTCGCTTCGAGGCTGGCGAGGTTGTCGCTCATTCCGGGAACACCGGACAGTCCACTGGGCCACACCTTCACTGGGAGGTTCGCCGCTCACGCAGATTCGGGGACACTAAGGACCCCGTCCCATTCTTAGTCGGGGCTCCTTCCGTTACCCCTCCCCCACTGAAGGTCGATGGTCGTATGGGCCGCCAGACTTGGAAGCGGTGGCAGGAGCATCTCAAGGCAAAGGGCTTCTACAAGGGCTGTCTCTTATACACATCTCCGAGCCCACGAGACCGAGGCTGATCTCG
>CAJXTM010001056.1 GCA_913061385.1 uncultured Rhodopirellula sp.
GAGATCAGCCTCGGTCTCGTGGGCTCGGAGATGTGTATAAGAGACAGGATCTCGGAGGATGCCGATTTTCGTGATGGCCAGTGGATCAATGCATGGAATCTTTTTGATCAAGCATTTCCCATCAACCGCGCGCCGAGTTTTGAGAACGATATTCGTAGTATGCATCCTCAGGGCGCTAACGGGCTATTCGCAGATGGTTCTGTCGCATTCATGAATGAGAGTATGGAACTTGAACTGTTAGCTTCCATTTGTACAAGAAATGGAAATGAGCAGGTACCTGAGCTGGAAAGATGAAACAACTAATGCCAATTTTACAACCACCAAAATTTTGTAGCAGTCCGATGAGTAGCAACAGAAAAAGAAGAATGCTGGCGGAGCAACTGGAAGACCGCCGAATGTTGGCCGGCCCATACGCGCCGGCTGCAGGGCAAGTTGGATCGACTGCAGTTCCCCGCGATGCTGCTGCGCTCGTCGGTTGGGCGATTGGATATGAGAACTATCAGCCCGGTTCCGAAGTTGATCTCGCATTCCAAGTGCCCTCGAATGCCATAGGTCAGGCAGAGGGGACGACGTCTGATGCAGTCACGCTTGGTCGTGGCGGTCAGATTACATTGAACTTTTCAACGCCGATTCGGGACGGTTTTGGAAGTGACTTTGCAGTCTATGAGAATAGTTTTAGCGATTCATTTCTCGAACTTGCCTATATAGAAGTCTCCTCCGACGGAACAAACTTTTTCCGATTTGATAATGATTCTCTCACCGACTCGCCTGTCAGTGCGTTTGGTGAAGTTGATCCCACCAATGTTCATAATCTTGCAGGTAAATATCGCAAGGGCCAGGGAACGCCATTTGATCTCGAGGATTTGCGGGATGTGAGTCCGCTTTTGAATACTGCGGCTGTCACCCATGTTCGCGTGGTTGATGTCGTGGGGGATGGGTCTGATTTTGATACAAGCGGTGATGTGATTTATGACCCCAGCCCAACAATGGGGAGTGCTGGGTTTGATCTGGATGGTGTCGGGGTCTTGCATGAATTCGAGTATGCGAAGGATATCGCAGGTTTTGAGGATGTCGGTGCAACGTTGGAATCACAGTCTGTCTTCAATGGTCCAGATCCCAATGGGACGATTGTTACAGGACCCTATGACGATGTTGTTGTGCTCGGTGAGTTTGAGTCGGAGTCGTTGACATTTAATAACGCCTACTCAGTCGATTTTGATTCGTGGAATCAATGGGCATATTCCAATAAGACGGATACTGTCACTGCTGGTTATTTGAATCAGTTCAGTGCTTATCCCGGTAATGGAAGTGACGATTCAGCAACCTTCGGTATCGGCTTTGCATCACAGGGTGACTTCTACGATGCGCCCGGAATTAAACGGGATACTGCCGATCTGAGAACGTTCGGTTCTTTGGCGGTCACCAACACGACCTATGCAGGACTGTCGATGCTTTTGGGCGATTCATTCGCGAAAAAGTTTGGTGGGGCAACCGGGAATGATCCCGATTATTTTAGCTTGACCATCGAGGGGTTGGATGCGGCAGGCCAGCCAGTGGGGACAGTCGATGTTCTGCTGGCGGATTACCGTTTTGCCGATAATTCTCTCGACTACATCCTGGACGAGTGGGTAACGGTTGACTTGGGACCTGTCGCAAATGCTCGGAGCCTCGCTTTCTCACTGAGTTCCTCCGATGTTGGCGCTTTTGGAATGAATACGCCTAGTTATTTCGCTATTGATGACATTGTGATGCTAACGCCACGGGTGGCATTTGATCTGCGGGATGAGTCCGTTGAAGAGAGTGATGGTGCTAATGCAACAATGGCTCGCCTGAGTCGGGCAGGCGCAGATTTGTCTGACGCGATTGAATTCACGCTGGATCCGGTCGATACGTCACAGGCGGTTCTGCCCACCAGCGTTACCATCCCAGCAGGTGCAATCCATGTCGATTTTCCTATTGGTGTGGTCGATAATTCAAACGCTGATGGTGATCGGGAAGTAGTAATCCGCGTTACTGGAGATGGTTATTCCGCGATAGAGAAGACTTTGCAGATTCGAGACGACGATCCGTTTCGTGTGTCTCTTGAACTATCTGCAACGGAGATAGCTGAAGGTGGTGTCATCAGTGGAACGCTGATGCGTAACGACTCGGAACCTCATGAAGCTTTGACGATTCAGTTGACCGCTTCCACCGACGGTAGGTTGAGTTTCGATTCTACTGTTGTGATGGCGGTTGGGCAGACGTCAGCGTCCTTCGATATTAGTGCGCCCGAAGATGACTTTGACCATCGTGATGTCACTGTGCCTGTCTCTTATACACATCTCCGAGCCCACGAGACCGAGGCTGA
>CAJXTM010001057.1 GCA_913061385.1 uncultured Rhodopirellula sp.
ACGAGATCAGCCTCGGTCTCGTGGGCTCGGAGATGTGTATAAGAGACAGCACACAATTAGCACCGTTACTGCGAACCTACTGTTATGACTGTCATGGTTCAGGTAGCGAGATAGAGCTGGAAAAATATCGTACGGCAGCGGAAATCAAGAAAGAACGAGGGGTGTGGGGACGTGCTATTGCACAGATTCGTCTGGGAACCATGCCTCCCGAAGATGGTGAGCCTCTCGAAGCAGCGACTCGACAGAAGTTACTGAGTCTTTTGGACAAGTTGGTCAACTCCGTCGACTGTGTGAATAACCCCAACGCAGGTAAGGTGGCTTTGCGTCGCTTGAATCGAGCGGAGTACCGTAACACCATTCGTGATCTGACTGGAGTTGATTATCAGGCGTCCGATGGTTTTCCGGGAGACGACGTGGGGTATGGCTTTGACAACATTGGAGATGTTTTATCCATGCCTCCACTACTGGTCGAGAAGTATCTTGACGCAGCAGAAACGATTACGGGGCAGGCAATCTACACACCACCACCGTCGCGTGTATTCGAATTGGATCAAGACCCGTCGAAATTAATTGATGCGGGTAAGTACAGCGTTGGAAGTGGACGCGTGACTTTGGCGACCCAGGGCACGGTGGCATTGGAGTGTGAAGTGCCGTTTACAGCGACATACACGTTGACGATTGCTACCAGTGGTGATCAGGGTGGTGATGAGCCGGTTAAGATGAAAGTCGAAAGCGGAAGGTTTCGTAAGTTAATTGCGGTGCGGAACGAAACGGCCGAGGATTTTGAGTTAAGCCTGCGACTGATTCGTGGGACGCGCAGGATCGAGATGAGTTTTATCAATGATTACTACGTCCCCGAAAAGGCAGATCGCAATCTCCACATTCATCACGTGAACCTTCGTGGTGTGGAGAAAAGAGCCATGATGGCATTGGATGCGAAGTTGCCCGCCAGCCATCGCAAGTTGATTTTTGTTACTCCCAAAGGTGGTGTCTCGGCAGACCAAGCTAGTTCTGACATTCTTGGTCGTTTCGCGAGTCGTGCGTTTCGGCGTCCTGCGACATCACAGGAAGTTGATCGCTTGGTGAAACTCGCCTCGAAAGTGCGGGCCGAATCGGGTCAGTTCGAGGAGGGGATTCAGGTTGCGGTTCAGGCAGTGCTGGTGTCACCACATTTTTTGTTCAAGGTTGAAACCCCCAAAAAGGTGGATGCTCGGGGGCAGATGCCGCTTGTTTCGCAATATGAACTCGCAACACGTATTTCATATTTTCTGTGGAGCAGCATGCCGGACGACGAGCTATTGCTGTTGGCGCATCGTGGACAACTGCGTGAGCCCAAACGTTTGCTTGAAAAAATTGCGAGTATGCTGCGCGATCCAAGGGCAAACCGTTTCGTGAAGAATTTTGCAGGGCAATGGCTGCAGTTGCGGAACTTGGATCAAGTGCGACCTGACGCCGGGAAATTTGACGTTTTTAATGATGAGGTTCGGGAGCTGATGCGTCGTGAAACGTTGACGTTCTTTGCCGGAGTCATGCGGGGTAACCTACCGGTGACGACTCTGCTGGACGGACAATTCACTTATCTAAATGAACCATTGGCTCGCTACTATGGCCTACCAGGCGTGAAGGGGCCGGAGTTTCGCCGGGTTTCATTGAGGGGAACGCCACGAGGGGGATTACTCACCCAGGCAAGTATCCTAACGGTGACAAGCGATCCCACACGCACGAGTCCTGTAAAGCGTGGCAAGTGGATTCTCGAAAACCTTCTCAATACGCCTCCTCCACCTGCTCCCCCAAATGTACCTGAGCTAGAAAAGGCCAAGTTGACCGGCACGCTGCGAGAACGCATGGAGCAGCACCGAGCAAATCCTGCGTGCGCGGTCTGTCACAATATGATGGACCCGCTCGGATTTGCGTTGGAGAATTATGATGCGGTTGGGCTGTGGCGCGACCGGGAAGGCGGAGAGGAAATCGATGCCTCGGGGCAATTGCCTGACGGCACGAAGTTTCAGGGAGTTGGAGAGTTGCGGGAGATGCTGGTGACGGAACGAAAAGATCAATTTGTAAGATGCTTGGCAGAGAAGCTTTTGATCTATGCAATTGGGCGTGGCACTGAGTACTACGACAAATGTGCGATTGATCAGATCGTTTTAGAAATGCAGCAGCACGATTACAAATTTGCCTATTTGATCGCGGGGATTATTAAGAGTGATCCTTTTCAAAAACAGGGATACCGGGAATGAAGATGCCTAGCACGCTTTCACGACGAACGGTTTTACGCGGTTTGGGAACAACAGTAGCACTTCCGGTGCTGGCTGCCATGTCGGAAACTCGTTTACTGTCCGCGGT
>CAJXTM010001058.1 GCA_913061385.1 uncultured Rhodopirellula sp.
GTGTATAAGAGACAGTTCCAAGATTTCATCGCTAAGGACACTGTTGGCTTGCTTATCGGCCGCGATCTGTTCCTTGAGTAGATTGAACTCACGGTTGCTGGCAGCTGAATTCAGTTTCGTTTGAAGTTGGTCGATTTGGGCTTCGCGGGATTTTAGTTGGAGTTGCTTTTCATCAGAAATGAGGTTGGCTTTTTTTAGAGCTTCTTTGACGTTTAGATTTTCTGCTGCTGCTTTGGCAATCAGTGCCTCGCCTGCTTGGATCTGCCTTGGGCCGCGTGCGATCTGGCTATTGAGGTCCGCTCGCTGGCGGTGAATCCTGTGTAATTTGCGAAGCAGACTAGTGCTGATTTCGATTTTGGGATCGCTGGGCATTTGTTTAATCGACGTGAGAGAAGGCGAGGGGGACGCGTGCCCTGCAGAGCAAAACATCGCGGTGACATGAATGCGTGATAACGCCGATGCTAGCCGAGTCTATCTGTTGCACATTGGACTGCATCTCAAAAAAAACAAAGCGACTGCGATGCCATTGCAACAAGGGACTGCCTTTTAGCATATCGCCCCGGGGCGTTCTCGCCAGCGACCTTGCGAGGGAAAAGTGTTCCAAACAGAGAGGAACAATCAGAAACGTTCTAAATACGGCCCGATGTCATTGCAAATACAGGATAAATCACTCACTCGGGTTCACGAGCCTTCGTCTGAAAACATGCCCAGCAAAAAAAAACAGCGAACGACCAACCGGGGAACGGCTGGTGTTCGCTGTAAATTTTCAGTTTTGATTCTGCTCGCTTCGATCAAGCAGCAGTTTTGAGATACGATGCGAGCCGATCTGAACGCGATGGGCTTTGTAGCTTTGCGACGGCTTTGGCCTCAATTTGCCTTACTCGCTCACGAGTCACCTTGAAGATGCGACCGCACTCTTCCAAGGTGTACGAGTAACCGTCAACAAGACCATAGCGGAGGCGAATGATTTCCCGTTCCCTGAAGGTTAGGGTTTTCAGTAGTTCATCGATTTTTCCTCGCAGGATACTGCTGGCTGCAGAGCGAACCGGATTATGGCTGTCGCCGTCTTCGATGAACTCACCAAAGCTACTGTCCTCGCCCTCACCAACAGGTCGGTCTAGGCTGACCGGGTGGCGGCCAATGTCCATCACTCGTCGAACTTCTTCCAGTGGGATTTCAGTTACTTTGCTGATCTCTTCGTAGGTCGGCTCTCGTCTGAGATCCTGTGTCAGAGACTTTTGTGCTTGTCGTAACTTGCTGAGCACATCGATCATGTGAACCGGGATTCGAATGGTGCGAGCTTGGTCAGCAATCGCACGGGTGATGGCCTGACGAATCCACCAAGTCGCGTACGTGCTGAATTTAAAGCCGCGTCGGTACTCGTATTTATCCACTGCCCGCATAAGTCCAGTATTGCCTTCTTGGATCAGGTCAAGGAAGGACATGCCACGATTGCGATATTTTTTTGCAATGGAGACAACGAGGCGTAGGTTACCGCTGCTGAGCTGTCGTTTGGTTGTTTCGTATTCCTCGAAATGTCGTCGGGCTTTCGCCATCCGGTTGTGGAGGCTGGTTGGGCTTTCTTGGGTGACAAGCATCAATTCTCGCTGTTCTTGTCGCAGGTCAGCAGCTTCGTCGCGACTGACTGCATCATTCCCCAGTTCTGCAAGGCGTGCTCGAATGAAATTCATTCTTTTGGAAATGTCTTCCAGATGCTTCAGTAGTGGTGTGACGCGTCGGCTGCGTAAGCTCAGTTCTTCAACCAGTTGAAGGCATTTTCGGCGATTGAGAATGAAACGTCTGCGTACTTCAGCTTTCAGTCGAGGCGATGTGCTGTTGCGAACGAGCATTTCAAAGTCAGCTTTGTTTTGACGAATCAAAACATCAAGAGTTCGCAAATTGTGCGGCATGCGAGCGGTGATTTGCTCTTTTGTTAAACGCTCTGTCAAAGAGACTTTTATGGTGCGATCGAACGGGAGTTCGCCACTGTGGACGCGGTGCAGTGTTTGCACGGTGGAACGCATGGCGTAGTCAGATTCCAGCAGCGTGCGCCGAAATTGTTTTCTGGTGATTTCGATCTTTTTTGCAAGTGCGATTTCTTCTTCCCGGGTCAGCAATGGAATCTCAGCCATTTGGCTCAGGTACATTCGGATCGGGTCATCACTTGGCTTTGGCATCTCTACTGCGGCAGCAGCGGCCAACGAATCGCTGCCCGAGCCTGTGCGGCTTTCCAAACCCTCCACGGGGTTGATGGACTGGGTTCGCATTTCGGAAACATTCGGCTCAGGTGCCCGAGCCATTCTTTGCTTGGCTTTTGCTGTCGCTGAGTCAATCAG